>JAQVDB010000005.1 GCA_028698525.1 Clostridia bacterium | reverse complement strand
TTTTTTGTACTTAAAAACATACTTGACAATATGAGAACAGAACGACAAAATACTTGACAAATTCGGGTATTAATAGTAAAATATTTTCAACAGTGGTTGTAAAATGTTGGTGAGGTGAGTATAGATGGATTTTTTAGATGCAAGAGATGTTTTAAATGAAAGTGTGCCGAAAGAAACGCAAGTTGAAATTGCAAAGATTATAAAACGTTCTTATAATATTGTAAAACATATAGAGAAAGATAAAGATTATTTTGATTCGTTATTAGCAAAGAATATACTTACATATTTAAGCAGTATTGTAGTTGAAATACAACTAGAAAAGGCAATTAAATCTAATGTACTGCCTTATAAATGTTCGGTTATTCCAAATTCAGCAAATAATCATTATCATTTGGAAATGAAAACTTATGATGACAAATATATATTTACAGTAAATCAAACAGCGAATAAAAACTATACTCCTAGGTTATCAATTTTTAGAGCAAACCATAGTTTAAATAATCAGATTACAATTGAAGACTTTTTAGGGATTAAAAGAAAACAAAGCGATTCGATTTATCTTCTAATTACTCATGGGCATTATAGAAATAAATTAAATTTTATAACTATAGGTATTCCACAGCCATATATAACAGGATGGGTGGATAAAATTAATTTATTGGAGCAGTCTTATATAGTTGAAGCATTAAATTCAGAAGAACACAAAGAAGAAAAAATAGAAAATGACATTGCATTAGAAATCAAAGATCTAATCACAAAAAGGGTGGCTAAAGATGGGTAAAAGCAAAACTTATAGGAAAGTTAATATTATTCCTGAAAGGTTAAGACAAGCAAGAATTATTAGAGGTCTAACTATACAAGAGTTAGCAGATAAAATAGGAGTAACTAGACAGTCAGTTTCTCAATACGAACTAGGACAATCAAATCCTAGTTCGGTGGTTTTGCGAAAAATAATAATGGTACTTAATTTTCCTAAAGGTTTTTTTTATAAACCTTCAAGAATAAAAAATACTCCTTCGGGGACTGCATTTTTTAGAAGTTATGCTACTGCAAGAAAAAAAGGAAAAGATCGAATAGAGGAAAGGTATGAGTTATTTGTTGAAATATGTCAATACTTGAGCCAATATATAAATTTCCCGAGTGTAAGTATCCCTAATTTAGAACATTTTAACCTAAGAGAATATATTGCTTTAGAGGAAATTGAAGAAATTGCGAATGAAGTGAGGAGTTACTGGGGGTTAGGGTTAGGCCCTATAAGTAATGTAATGTTACTTATGGAAAAACACGGCTTTTTTATTACAAGAAATACTATAGATGAAAAAACTATTGACGGATTTTCCAAGATTGAAGATGGAAGGCCTTTTATTTTCTTAAGTTCTGATAAAAAATGTGCTGTGAGAACTAGGTTTGATTTAGCACATGAATTAGGGCATATTATACTGCATCAAGGAATAGAACAAGATCAGTTAACAGATAAAAAATACTTTGATGAAATAGAAAGACAAGCCAATAAATTTGCTGCCGCTTTTCTATTGCCAAGAGAAAGTTTTATTAATGAAGTATTTTCAACGTCTGTTGATCATTTTTTGTCTTTAAAAGAACGTTGGAAAGTTTCAATAAGCGCTATGATAATGAGATGTAATGATGTTGAACTATTTACCGAAAATCAGCATTTGTATTTGCAAAAACAATTATCCCAAAAAAGATGGCGAAAAAATGAACCTTTAGATGATGTACTAGTTCCTGAAAAGCCTATTTTGACTAAACAAGCATTTGAGTTACTGCTAGATAGTGGTGTGTTAAATTCTTATCAAATAATAGAAGATTTGAAGATGCCAATAGGGGAGATAGAATCATTAGCTAATCTTGATGAAGGTACGCTAAGTAAGTGTAATCGAGTAATACCTATTAATATTAAGAAATTTAGCAACTAAAAGGTCAAGAATAGCAAATAAATTCAACTTTATTATTTTATAATCGGATAATATTTCGGAAAACCCAACGCTCATATTTCGATTTTAAGCCACGTTTATAAGCATAGCAATGGTTTAATATGGGTAAATATAAGCAAAAGACTGTATAAAAACGCAGTCCAACATCTGATTATGCAGATAAAAGCCTAGTGGCAATGAAATATCATTGATGGATATACTCGGGAGCGAAAATGATAGCGTTATAAGTCAAGTAGAGTTAAAGCTTCAGATTAAAAAAATGTATTATAAGATGAGAAAAGTACTAAAGAAGAGAGAACGTTTGATACTGGAGTTGAGGTACGGTCTTGCTGATGGCACTATTATGACTCAAAGAGAAATAGCTAAGATGCTTGGAATCTCTAGATCATATGTATCTAGAATAGAGAAAAAGGCAATAGACAAATTAAATAAAGAATTAAATCCATAAGGGCATAGAGTAAAATCTATTGCCCTATTATTTTCTTCAGACTACCATCCCTAAATTATATGATAATAAAACACGAGTTTACATATTTCCCCTAAAAAAAATCTACAAATTGACAATTGAGTTGATTTAATTTATTATGGGATTAATAATCATCGACTTATTAAAAATAATGAGGTGTGATATGAAAAAGCGATTAAAGCCTGATTTATTTATTGACTCAATTTACGAGCTTGACCTTGAGATGCTAAAAGATAAAGGTATTTCAAACTTAATAATTGATATCGATAATACTGTTGTATCATGGAATCAGACTTATCTTGATCAAGAGATCAAAGATTATATAAATCACATAAAAGAGCAAGGATTTGATATTTGTTTTATATCAAATAATACCAAAAAAAGATCCCGGGTTTTTGAAAAGGAATTGGACATCCCAGTTATTTGTAATGCCGCAAAGCCTATGAAACGGTGTTTTAAGAAGGCACTGACCATATTGGATGGAGAGAGAAAAAATACTGCAGTGATTGGTGACCAGATCTTCACCGATGTATATGGAGGCAACAGAATGAAGCTGTTTACTATACTGGTTAAACCTATTAGTGAACAGGAGTTTATTACTACAAAAATAATGAGAAAGATGGAAAACAAGGTGTTAAAGGAGATAAAAGATAGGTATGAAAAATGACGCATATACTTTAGGTTTGGTAGGTAAACCTGTTTCTCATAGCCTGTCACCACTACTTCATTCTTTATTGTTTGAAATGCTCAATTTAAAATGTACATATATAGCTCATGAAGTAAATTCCCAAGATTTAAGGAGTACAATAGAAAAAATAAAGGCATTAAATTATAGGGGGTTCAATGTAACATATCCATATAAACGTGATATAATAAAATATCTGGATGAAATAGATGAGTCGGCAAAACTGATAGGCGCAGTCAATACCGTTAAATATGATGGGCAAAAACTGATAGGATATAATACGGATGGTATAGGTTTTATACGATCGATGGCTGATAAAGGAAAAGAAATTAAAAACCGAAGGGTATGTATATTAGGTGCGGGGGGAGCTTCGCGTGCAATTGCTGTGAATATTGCTTTGCAAGAGCCAGCTAATATCACTGTTCTAAATAGGACGGTCAGTAAGGCAGCAGAAGTCTGTAATATAATAAATAATAATATAAAAGACATTGCACAATATGGGAGTATCAAAGAGATACAAAGAATTGAAAATTCGGATATAATTATAAATACTACCCCCTTAGGAATGATTCCTTATGAAGATAGGTTGCCCATAGAAGGAAAGATTCAATTATCTGAGGATAATGTTGTATATGATATTATTTATAATCCTCCACAAACAAAACTTTTAAAATTGGCCGAAGATTTTGGTTGTGTAGCGCTAAATGGTCTAGGAATGCTTATATATCAAGGTATTTCATCTGAAGAAATATGGTTAGATATTCAAATATCTGACCATACTGCAAATTTAATACTAAAACAAATGAGAAAACTGACAAATTTTTAATTCCATGAAGGAATTTTTTTCTTTTTGACGAAATAAGTAGTTTATAATGGTAAAAAGGTGAATTTAAATGAATGATGAAAAGAGAATGCGGCTAGGTGAGATTTTGATAAATGCAGGTATTTTAACAAAAACTCAGCTCAAACAGGCATTATATAAGCAAAAAGAAACAGGCCAAAAGATAGGAAAGATACTTATAGATGAGGGGATGATCACAGAGCAGGAGATTATAGAGGTACTAGAATTCCAATTAGGAATTCCCCATGTTGATCTTATGAAGATCATGCCAGAAATTGAAGTTGTCGAACTGGTGCCTCAATCTATTGCGATCAAGAATACGTTGATACCCATCAGAAAAGTTTATAATAAAATACAAGTGGCTATGAGTGATCCTTTGGACATATTCGCTATTGAAGATGTTAGGCTTATAACAGGAATGGATGTAATACCAGTTATTGCAAGTGAAAGACAGATAATAAGTGCAATAAAGAAGTACTATAGCCAAAAATCTGCCCAGATGGCTGCTGATGATTTGAATAAAGAGGTTGTTTTAAATATACAAGATGATTTGGATCAACAGTTGGTTCAGGAGATAAACAGTGCACTTGCAGTAAGAATTGTAAATGCATTGATTGAACAAGCTGTGAGACGAAATGCTAGCGATATTCATATTGAGCCTTTTAAAGAAGATGTTAGAATTCGTTTTAGAATAGATGGTATGATGAGGGAGATTTTGAGGCACAACAAACAAATACATCCTGCAATTATTACTAGGATAAAGATAATTGGCAACATGGATATAGCAGAAAGGCGAATTCCCCAAGACGGAAGAGTGGAAATGAATATTGATAATAAGGAGATAGATATAAGGGTATCGATTTTGCCTACTATACATGGGGAAAAAGCTGTATTAAGAATATTGGATAGGACAAATTTTTTAAAGACAGTTGAACAGCTAGGTTTTAGCCGAGCAAACCTCAAGCATTTTAATTATTTAATGTCCACAAACGCCGGGTTGATATTAGCTACTGGTCCTACGGGCAGTGGAAAGAGCACTACCTTATACAGCATTCTAAATAAACTGAACAAATCAGACAATAACATTATTACTGTAGAAGATCCTGTAGAATACAGAATTGAAGGTATAAACCAAGTACAGGTGAATAATAAAGCAGGCCTTACTTTCGCAAACGGGTTGAGGGCAATTTTAAGGCAAGACCCTGATATAATTATGGTAGGAGAAATAAGGGATTTGGAGACTGCAAAAATATCCATTCGTTCATCCATAACCGGGCATCTTGTTTTAAGTACGCTTCATACAAATGATGCTGTAAGCACTATAAGCAGGCTTAGAGATATGGGTATAGAATCCTATTTGATTGCAGCTTCTATTAGAGGGATCATTTCACAGAGGTTAGTAAGGAAAGTATGTAATAATTGTAAGAAGCCGTACAAACCGGATAAAGCTCAAATTAAAATTCTTGGGGCAGAAACAGACGATGAGAAAACTTTTTATAGAGCGAGAGGATGCTCAATATGTGGAAAAACAGGTTATATCGGCAGGACTGGGATACATGAGGTTATGATGATAACCAAAGATATAAGGAATTTAATATCTTCCGATAGCAGCATTGAAGCAATAAAGGCTATGTCCATAAAAAATGGAATGCAAACGCTAAAGCAGTCTGGATTAGAGCTTATACAAAATGGTATAACAACCTTTGAAGAGGTGATGAGGGTAATAAATTTGGACTCGGAGGATGAATGAAAGTGAGTATACCTGAAATTGCAGTATTGTTAGAAAAAGCTGTACAATTAAATGCATCTGATCTTCACATAAGTGTAGGTGTTCCACCTGTGGTTAGAATAGATGGACAGCTAAAGCGACTTAACTATGATGTATTAAAACCGGATGATACTAAAGCGTATATAACTTATATTTTAGATAATGAAAAATTAATAGAACTTCAGAATAAAGGGGATATAGACTTATCTTACTCCATTCAAGGGTTGAGTCGGTTCAGAATAAATATTTATAAGCAAAGAGGCAGCTACAGCCTTGCGATAAGAATAGTAAATAGGAACATTCCTACCATGGAGAGTCTTGGTTTGCCTTCTGTAATAAAGAAGCTTGCTGTGGAAGCTAAAGGTCTCGTATTGATTACAGGACCTACCGGTAGTGGAAAAACCACTACGCTTGCCTCTATGATAGATTACATAAACAACAACCAAAGCAAACATATAATTACGCTGGAGGATCCTATTGAATATTTGCACAGAAACAATAAAAGCATAGTTAATCAAAGAGAAATACACAATGATGCGTTGAATTTTAATCGGGGGCTAAGGGCAGCGCTGCGACAAGACCCTGATGTTATATTGGTGGGTGAGATGAGAGACTTGGAAACTATATCAACAGCATTGACTGCTGCTGAGACAGGACATCTTGTATTGTCAACTCTTCACACAATTGGTGCAGTAAAGACCATAGACAGAATAATTGATGTTTTTCCACCTTCTAGCCAGCAGCAGATCAGAGTACAGCTTTCTATGGTGCTTAAAGGGGTTGTATCCCAGCAACTCATTCCCTTAAGGGATGGAAAAGGTCGGATACTGGCTCCAGAAACCATGGTTGTAACACCGGCGATTAGGAATATGATTCGTGAAAGCAAAGTACACCAGATTGCAAATTCAATCCAAACCGGGGGTAAATATGGAATGAAGACAATGGATTCACAACTGGCAGAACTATATTTAAAAGGAATGATAAGCAAAGAAGATGCGATAAATCACTCTTCTGAACTAGATGTATTATTGAGACTCATAGGAGAGTGATATAAAATGGAGAGGTATTATTATAAAGCTAAAGATATGTCCGGAAAGACAATCGAAGGATTATATGAGTCCAGCAGTGAAAGAGTTTTGATCTCAATGTTAAATGAGAAGGGGTTTTTCCCTACAGAGATTAAAAAGTCCAAAACTCGCAATAGCCTGAAGGAAACAAGATTGTTTAATAAAATTACTACTAAAGACCTATCCATGTTCTGTAGGCAGTTTAGCGTATTGTTGAGTTCTGGTATTCCCCTTGTCACCTGTCTTGATATATTGAGAAAACAGGAAAGCAATCCTAAAATGTTAATCGCCCTTAATTGTATTTTTGAAGAGGTGCAAAAGGGTAAATATCTTTCACAAGCTATGAAGATGGCAAAAGATGTTTTTCCTAAAATGCTGATAAGTATGGTAGAGGCTGGAGAAACGAGTGGAACTCTTGATGAAACCTTCAAACGCATGGAAATGTATTATGGACGGGAATTTAAAATGAAAAAGAAGATACAGAATGCAATGGTTTATCCTGTACTGGTATTAATTGTGGCAATTATTGTAGTTATTTTTTTGTTAGTTACAGTGGTGCCTATGTTTGTTAGCATATTTGAAGGATTTGGACAAGAACTACCCGGTCCTACTAAAGCTATACTTGCAATAAGTAATTTCTTAAAGAGATATTGGGTTTTAATAGTTTTAGGTATTTCAGCATTGGCGTCTATTATACACTATAGGAAAAAACGCCCACAGTCAAAAGCAAGATTTGATGGCCTAAAACTCAAGTTGCCTGTGTATGGGCCTACCCTCCAAAAGATTATAACATATCGATTCGCCATGGCATTGGGAGGGCTTTTAAAAAGCGGAATACCTTTGATACAATCATTGGATATGGTGGAAAACATAGTGGATAATGAAGTATATAAGGATAGGTTTCAACAGTCCAAAAGTCATATTCAACAAGGATTGAAGCTGTCTGAACCACTTGACAGTTTTAATATTTTTCCCCCTATGGTTATTCAGATGATAAGGGTAGGGGAAGAGTCAGGCACATTGGATGAGATGCTTCTCAAAATTGCCAGTTTTTATGAGAACGAGACAGAAGTAGCATTGACAAGGCTCACCACTCTCATAGAGCCTGTAGTGATAATAATTTTGGCGGTAGTTGTAGGTTTTATAGTTCTTTCTATAGCATTGCCTATGTTTAATATGTATAATTTTATTTCGTAGAAGGGAGGTGAGGGGGATGAAGGCGAAAAAGTTTAATAAATTATTAAAAGATGATAAGGGGTTTACTCTGATTGAACTTGTTGTGGTGTTAGCCATACTGGCAATACTCGTAATGATTGCAATACCTGTTTTCGGGAATACCACAGAAAATGCAAGGGTTAAGGTGGATGATGCTAACTTGAGGACGGCACAAAGTGCATTGCAATTATATATTGCAGAAAGCGGAGATGATGACCTATCAGAAGTATCAACTGTAGAGGATCTAAAAGTTGAGGTTACTTATGATGGGAAAGAGTATGGTCCATATCTGCCAGATGACTTTGAAACAGAACCTCAATCAAAAGAATATAAAGAAAAAGGATATACTATGATAGTAAGTGGCACAGATGTTGAATGGGGGACTCCCAGTAGTTGACCAGGATTTCGATCTAGTGTGATGCGGTATGCACAGTGTTTTGATTAGAACATGGAATAAAAACTTACATATAAAGTAAACGAATCCCTTGAAGAAATATTCGGTTAAAATAACTTGACGCATGGAATGGAGAAAATAACAGTTTAGCTTTAAGCAAGTTTAGAAAAGCTTGGTATTTTCGAAATGGCATGAGTCGTAGTTATTTCCGAATATTCATTTGTATGAATGTTCTTCAGTCGCAGCTACAGGTTATCATACACCCTAGCAAAGGTTAGCGATTAATTGGTAAACTGATAAAAAGTTTAACTGTAGATATATAGTATAAACTTATACAAGGCAAATGAGCTGCTCATAAGTGTTTAGCTAAAAAATAGAGGAGAAGATATGTGGACGCATAATGTAGTTATATTTTTATTTGGTTTGGTAATAGGAAGTTTTTTAAATGTTTGTATAGCCAGGATACCTAAAAAGGCATCTATAGCATATCCACCTTCACACTGTACTGATTGTGACACTAGGCTAAAGGTATCAGATTTAGTGCCTGTATTTAGCTATATACGATTAAAGGGGAAATGCAGATATTGTGGGTCTAAAATATCGTTGGTATATCCTCTTGTTGAGATAACAACAGGTATTCTTTTTACTCTTATTTATATAAAAACAGGATTATCAGCTAAATTAATCCCAGGGCTTATATTTGTTTGCATATTGATCATTGCTTCTTTTATAGATATAGAACATTTTATAGTGCCCGACATTCTTCCGATAGTACTTTCTGTTAGCGCATTTATTATGAATTTTGCAGGCATAAATATAGATGTTTTATACGGTATTTATGGTGGAGCCTTGGGGGGAGGAGTTGTATTGGCAATCGCTTATCTATCTCTGATGATCTTTAAAAAAGAGGGGATGGGTGGTGGTGACCTGAAGATAATGACTTCTATAGGTCTGTTTTTGGGTTTAAAGCTCACAGCCATAGCTTTGCTACTCTCCGTATATTCCGGAGCTATAGCAGGAATATTTATATTGTTAGGTAAGGGAAAACAAAAGAGATATATGCCTTTTGTTCCTTTTATATCCATCGGCAGTATAATATCTTATCTATATGGAGATAGAATCATAAGTTGGTATATAGGTACATTTCTTGTATAGAGGGATGTATATGGTAAGCAATACAAACGGCTTTACTTTAATTGAGATAATCACAGTTTTGGCCATAATAGGAATTGCCCTTGCTTGTTTTTCGCCGGGCTTGATGCATTTGTATGAACAATGGCAATTGGATACTTTCGTTGATAATTTTATAATGGATATAAGGTTTAGCAGACAACTTGCAATTTCCAAAGGATACAGACATTTAGTGGAGCTGAACTTAGAGGGCAAATATTACTATTTAAGAGGGGACTATGTTACCCAACCATCATTAAAGAAAGTTGAACTCCCTGTTTGTATACAAACGATAACTACTACATTTAAAAAAAATCCTTCAGGTTATATCACTATTATATTTAATGAAAATGGTGCCCCAGGTGGAGGAGGCACTATAGAATTCTCTACTAAAAACGATAAAAAAGCAACAATTACCGTATTGCCTGTAACTGGAAGGGTACAAAAGAAGTGAAGTGGTGATTGAATTGTTTTATCAAAAAAGAGATGGTTTTACCTTCATAGAAGTGATAACAGCTATTGCAATACTGGGAATATTTATTGTTGCCTTTTCAAATATTGTTACCGTAAGTATTCAAGCTAATGAAAAGGCTGATAAATTATTTAAAGCAACATTAATTTCAAACAATCTAATGGAAGAAATCACTTCTCATCCTAAAAAGCCACTGCTAGATTATCATACGGCTCCAGAAAGAAAAAATATTGATGGACTATATTGTGAAATAAGCATAGAAAAAAAAGGAGAACAAGATGACAAGGATGTATATCATATTGATATAAAAATATTTGAAGATTATCATACCCGAAAACCTATAAGCCAAAAAAATAAGATTTTAGTATTTTAAAACAGGTGTTATGTTATGAGTAAGCATAAAGGTTTTACTTTAGTTGAAATGATAATTTCTTTAGGATTGTTCTTGATTTTATTAACTAGTTTGTATTCTCTGTTTTCCATAGGGCATAAATTGTATACAAGTGAAAACCAACGGGTGGATGTTCAACAAAATGTTATGATATCAATAGACCATATTTTAACTAATATAAGAAGACAGGAGTCAACTGAGGTTATCCAAATTTTCAATGGAGATAAATTATCTGTGGGACAAGATATATATTCTATCAAAAACAATAAATTATATTTAAACAAAAATGCAATTGCATATAATATTGATATCTTTAATGTGTCAGAAGACCAAGATGGGGTTATACATATTACTGTGGGTACTATGGGAGACAAAGCTAGACAAGGATTCAAAGTAACTGCAAGTGTAGTTCCACGCAATTAGGAAGGTGTTTTATATGAATTTTGCAAGACCTAATGGTTCAGCATTAGTGCTTGTAGTTATAGTTATGATGCTCCTTTCTATTCTTTGTATGGCACTGTTAAACCTGTCACTGCTGAACTATAACTCTGTGTTAAATCAAGATTTTATGTTTTATGCGTATTATATAGCTGAATCCGGTGCTGGTATGGCAAAACATGATTTAAATAGAGAATTGTTAGATATCTTGCCTTATAAATTTAATTATAATGATTTTCAAGATTATAAGTCCAAGCAAGTAAAAGCAGTGGTAGAAGCTAGTTACAATAAAGACAAACAGCTTTTGATATTAGAGTCAACTGGATTTGTAGGAGAGATAAAAAAGAAAGTAGAAGTCGGGTTTCAAGTTTCTCACAAAGAGAATGGTGATATTGATCTCGTTCAAAAATATTTTAAAGAAAAAAAGCTTAATACTGACTACTAAAGCTTTGGCATTGTGGAGGAATAATATGATTTTTAAAAGAAATAGAATAGGTATTGAACTGGGCACTGCTTTTATAAAAATTGTAAAAGTGTCTTATAACAAATCCAAAATAAAGCTTTTAGAATATATGATAAGCCCCTTACCCTCGACCTGCTTTAATGATGGCAGGATAGAGAACATGACAGTTTTCTCCAGCTTGCTCAAAAAGTATATTGAACAAATCTCGCCTGCAAAAAGTGATATTTACATTACTTTAGATAGCAAGGATATAATAACAAGACAAATAGATATGCCTTATATGTCGGAGGCTGAATTAAAGAAGGCTATTAAATATCAAGCAGATCAATATCTTCCTATAGATGTCGATGATTATGTTATAGATTATAAAATATTAGGTATCCAACAACAGCAGGGAAATGAAATTATTAAAACCCTCGTTGGAGCAGTTCCTATTGAAATTATCGAAGGTTTGTCTAATGCATCAGCTAAAGCAAAGATTAAGATTAAAGGCATTGATTTATATTGCAATTCCATATATAAATTTTTTAAAAATATATTAAAAGATGATATTGATACAGGAGTCATTATCATTGATATAGGGGCAAAACATACCCATTTTACCGCATTTAACAATAACTTTTTTGCTTCCCAAACAATACAATTGGGGGCAGAAACTTTGATTGATGTGTTATCTGAAAATTTGAATTTAGATAAAGAGCAAGCTGAAAAAAACATGATATCTAAATTAGACCTATCCATCGATAATATAATAAATAACACCCATATGGTAAAGTCGGTTAAACCTGTATTGCAAATACTCAATCAAGAAATTTTTAAGATGAATGAATATTATAAATCTAGAAATTTTGGCAAGGATATTGGGAGTGCGATACTTATAGGAGGGGGAGGCAACATAGACGGTATGGATGAATACATACAATTCAATTCAGGTTTGAACGTCCAGACGTTGAACCAATATTTAGCTAAAAATAATATTTTGCTTTTTGACTCAACTTCAGAAGATGCAAGTTTCCTATGTGGAGCAGTAGGAGCTACTGTGAGGCAGGTGGATAGTGGTTGAAGGATTTTAACTTTTTGGATGAATATTATGACTCTAATAAATATAGCGATAAAAGAAAAAGAATTACTTTTGAAGTAATAATAATTGTAGTTCTAATAGTTGTAGTTATATGTGCTATTTGGTTACCTCGAAAGATATTGGATAACACCATTGAAAGCTCTTATAATATAAAGAAAGACCTAGATGAGATCGGCTTGAACATAGAACAAGGGAAAAATATTCAAGATGAACTTGAGCAAAAAGAAGAATTAATTGAAATATTAAAAGGATTGGAAGCAGAAAAGATTGTGTTTTCTAAACTATACCCCATGTTGATAGATATGGTGCCTGAGGATGTTGATATTGAAACTATAAGCTATAATTTAAATGATTTGCAAATCAGTGGAAGCTCATACACCAAACGAGATATTTCTGAATTCATGATAAATCTTGGCGGATTGGATGTATTCAAAGATATAGAATTAAGCAATGTTGTTTATGTGGGCAGTAGCAACAAAAATAATTTTGAGATTAAATGTACTTTTGCTAAAGTTATGGAGTGACTCATTATGAAGCTTTCTAATAGAGAAAAAACATTGATTGTCATTGCATGTGTTTTATTAGCTTTTTTAATATATTTTAGACTTTATCTAAAGCCCATAGTTGATCAGATAATAGAGGCTAAAGTCTCTATCCAACAAAACAGTCAACTGGTTCAAAAAAACAGTAAAACCGGAAGAAAAACAGATGAGCAGGAGAGTTTGTTAAAAAACTATAACACCAAAATCCAACAACTAAGTCAAGGATATTTTTGTCCTGTTGATATGTCTTCTGTGCTTGTATTGTTTGAAAAGTTAGAGATTAAATATGATATAACTATTGATTCAATAAGTGTAAATGACTATATTGAAAAAGAAGGATATAGAATACTACCTATCGATATAAGTTTAAAAACCGACCAAGAGACATTCAATAAATTCATAAATGATGTTGAGAACTATGAAAAAAAGATAATATTGATGAGTGTAAATATATCCAGCCAAGATGAAGAAGGGATTTTGAACATAACTTCAAAACTAGGTTTATATGAGATTACCGGATTAAAAGAACAAAAACAATAGAGCGTAGGCATAATAGAACATGATGATAAAGGTGTATATATGAATAATATTGTATTAATTGGATTTATGGGAACAGGTAAAACCACAATAGGAAAGGGATTAGCACATAAATTAAGCTATGATTTTTTGGATACCGATGAGGAGATTGAAAGGCAGGAGGGAATATCCATAAGTAATATTTTCGATAAATATGGAGAAGAATATTTTAGACTATTAGAGCAAAAAACAGTCAAACAAGCCAGCTCTTTAAAAAATACTGTAATATCTACAGGTGGAGGAGTGGTGCTCAATCCTCAAAATATAAATTATTTAAAGAGCAGTGGGCTTTTAGTATGCCTTGAAGCAAATATAGATACAATATATAAAAATGCATTAAAAAGCGATAATAGGCCTTTATTGTGCGGTCATCAAGATTTAAAAGGACGAATAACTGCAATGCTTAAAAATAGAAAAGGTTTATATGATTGTGCAGATATAAAGGTAAATGTTGATGAAAAATATATCCATGATATTATAGAAGAAATCATAATAACAATTAAAGAAAGGAAAATTTTATGACTGCAAAGTTCGGACCTTCGGGAAATTCTGATAGTTTCTATAATCAAGGTTACAAATCCAGCATCGATGCTCCGGAATGGATAAAATCTTTAGGCCTTGATTGTTATGAGTATTCTTGTACAAGAGGTGTTCGGGTAGGTGAAAAAACTGCGAAACAAATCGGACAGAAAGCAGAGCAAAATGATATATTGATGAGCATTCATGCTCCCTATTACATAAATTTTGCCAGCACTGATGTTAACTCCATAAACAAATCAAAAAAGTATATAAAGGATTGTATAAATGCGGCAAAATGGCTGAAAGCCGATCGTATAGTTTTTCATCCCGGTTCCTGTGCAAAAATAGACAGAAGCAAAGCATTTCAAAATACAAAGAAGTCAATAAAAGAACTATTAGATGAAATCAAAGAAGATTGCTGTAAATATAATATAAAATTGTGTCCGGAAACCATGGGCAAAAGAAATCAATTGGGTACCGTAGAAGAAATAATTGATATATGTTCTATTGATGAGATATTATTGCCTGTGCTAGATTTTGGGCATATATATGCATTTAATCTTGGGAAAATAAAGTCTAAAGCAGATTATGATTGCATATTTAATGAAATAAAAAACAAGCTGGGCACTGAACGGCTAAATAAGATTCACTGCCATTTCAGCCGGATAGAATATACTAAAGCAGGTGAAAAGAAACACTGGACTTTAAATGATGTTGATTATGGGCCGGATTTTGAACCCATTGCTGAATCAATTGTCCATAATAAGATAAATCCTAGAATAATCTGCGAATCTCGCGGCACCATGGCTGATGATGCTGTTAAGATAAAGAAAATTTATTTAAAATATTTGAATAAATATAGCTAACAGCCCTGTATGTATTTTCTATGGATTGTTTATATTAGTTTTAAATGCCATATAAATTTTCAATATAATTTATATATAATAACGATTGTTTAATTTAATTTTTTTGTATAAAATGGAGATGTAGGATAACTATTAGAAATTAACAAATATTATCAGAAGGTGTTGAAGATGGATAAGATATTAGTGATAAATGGACCTAATCTGAATTTGTTGGGGGAAAGAGAAAAAGAATTATATGGGAACCGTTCTATCGATTATTTAGGAAAGCTGTTGAAACAAAAGCAAGAGCAATGTAATACAAAAATAGATATAGTTCAATCTAATCATGAGGGTGAAATAATAGATTTTATTCAATCTTCAAGACATAAATATAATGGAATAGTTATCAATCCCGGTGCATATACCCATTACAGCTATGCGATACGAGATGCCATAGCGGCCATTAATATCCCTGTAGTAGAAGTACATATAACCAATATACACGCAAGAGAGGAGTTTAGGTCAAAGTCTGTTATTGCACCTGTATGTAAAGGGCAGATTTCAGGATTGGGTTTTAGCAGTTATCTATTGGCTATAGATTTTATTGTTGGATTGGAGGTATAAATGAAACAAAGAATAAAAAGAATAAAGCAGTTGATGCAGGATAAAGGCATAGACTGTGTAATAATAGTGAAACCTGAAAATAAGTTCTATTTAAGCGGTTTTACAGGGTCGGATGGATATACGATTATCACTGCTGACAAACACATATTATTTACTGATTTTCGTTATGTTGAACAAGCTCAAAAACAGTGCAAGGGATTCCAAGTCATAGATACGGGTAACGATGCTTTAGATACTATTTATAATGAGCTGAAGTCTTTAGATGTAAAGACCATTTGGTTTGAAGAAAACTATGTTACTTATGATCTTTATCAAAAGATGGACGAAAAATTTAAATGCATGGATCTATTCCCTATGGCTAGAGCGGTAGAGCGAATTAGGATAAAGAAAGATCAGAAGGAAATAAGAGCAATAAAAAAAGCCGCTGAAATAGCTGATAAAACTTTTTTATATATCCTAGATTTTATAAAGCCAGGAGTAAGAGAAAAGGATTTAGCGGATGAAATAGATTATTATATAAAAAAGTTGGGAGCCCAATCTCCGTCTTTTAAAACTATTGTTGCATCTGGGTGCAATTCATCTCTTCCACATGCAGAGCCTAGTGAAAAGAGATTGAATACTGGAGAATTTATTACAATGGATTTTGGAGCTAAAGTGTGTGGATACTGTTCAGATATGACAAGAACAGTATTCATTGGTACACCTGATGACAATCAAAAACGGTTGTATAATACAGTTTTAGAAGCGCAGAAAATTTCCCTTGACAAAGTAGCATGCGGTTTGAAGGGAAGAGAAGTAGATGCAATCCCGCGAGAGTTTATTGATCAAAGCGGGTACAAGGGTTGTTTCGGTCATGGGTTGGGGCATGGTGTTGGACTTGAAATTCATGAAATGCCTGCTCTTTCTCCTACCAGCAATGTAATATTAGAAGAAAATATGGTTGTGACCATTGAACCTGGAATCTATATCGAGGGAATGTATGGAGTAAGAATTGAGGATCTAATAGTACTCGAGCAAAACAATATACACAATCTGACTACAACAGCAAAACAATTAATAACGTTATAAAATAATTATATAAATGGAGGTAATAGCAATGATTTCTGCAGGTGACTTTAGAAAAGGTTTAACAATAGAAATAGATGGGGACGTATATAGTATTGTGGATTTTCAACATGTAAAACCTGGTAAAGGGGCTGCCTTTGTGAGGACCAAAATAAAGAATGAGATAACCGGAGCTATACTGGAAAAAACATTTACCCCTACTGAGAAATTTGCTCCTGCTCATGTTGAAAGAAAGGAAATGCAATACTTGTACAATGATGGCAATCTATATTATTTTATGGATATTGATACATATGAACAGATTCCATTAAACAAAGAACAAGTAGAAGATGCGCTAAAATATATTAAGGAGAATATGAATGTTAATATAAAGTTTTTTAAAGGCCAGGCCTTTTCAGTAGATCCGCCAAATTTTGTAGAGCTTGAAGTTGCGGAAACAGATCCAGGCTTTAAAGGTGATACAGCCGCAGGTGGAAGCAAGCCAGCAGTCTTGGAAACCGGTGCCACCATACAAGTACCATTTTTTATCAATGTGGGGGATAAAATAAGAGTAGATACTAGAACTGAAGAGTATATGGAAAGAGCATAATGGAATACTAAATAATAAATAAATTTATTTGAAGGGAGTATAATTATGGATTCAATAAGTAAAAAGGCATCCTATATCAAAGGTCTGTTTGAAGGTTTGCAAATCGATGAAAACCAAAAAGAAGGAAAGATCATCAAACATATTTTGGTGCTTCTAGAGGACATTGTTGATGAGCTGGAGGATATCAAGATATCTCAATACGAACTTCATGAATATATGGACTACATAGATGATGACTTGGGCAACTTGGAGGAATATATATATGATGAGGAAGAAGATTTAGAAGAAGAACCGGGATATATCGAAGTAGAATGTCCTAATTGTGATGAGATAGTTTATTTTGATGAAGATAGTTTAAAAGCAGATGAAGAATTGTTATGTCCTAATTGCCATCAGCCTGTTTATATTGACTATGATGATGAACAAGAAGATATTGAAGAATAAAGCCTCAAAAAAAGAGGCTTTTTTTTATTGCAAAAATAATAATATTTTCAGGAGTATATTAATAAGTATATATAAAAGGAGGCATGTTTTTTATGTCTGCATATAAAAACATAAGTCAACTGAATCAAACAAGAGATAATCCTGTATGGATGGATATAGTACTGAAAGTGTTGCCATCAAGTATTTCTAATATTCTCTGTAATATTGAGCCTTTTATTTGTAAAAATATTGAGGAAATCAGATTAAGGACAAGCAAACCTTTGATGATAACATATCAAGGCAAGTCATATATAGTAAATAGCCGTGGGCAAATATGCGAAAGAAATCCCTATATAGTGGATTATCTTAATATACAAAAAGCTGTTCAAATAATGACCCAAAACTCGATTTATGCAGTGCAAGAGGAGATAAAAAACGGTTACTTGACATTAAAAGGCGGATACAGAGTAGGCATTGCCGGAACAACGGTAGTAAATGAGGGAGAGGTTGTTACTATCAAGAACATTTCAGGCCTTAACATAAGAATTGCAAGAGAGATAATTGGAGTAGCGGATAAAATAATAGACTATATATTAGATGATAGAAAAAGGCCTATGCATACTTTGATAATATCACCCCCCAGGTGCGGAAAAACTACCTTACTTCGGGATATTGTTAGACAGATGAGCAATACGGGCATGAATATTGGGGTTGTAGATGAAAGATCAGAGATAGCGGGTACATATATGGGCAAGATGCAATTTGAATTAGGCATTAGGACGGATGTATTAGATTGTTGCCCAAAGGATAAAGGGATAATCATGATGATAAGATCCATGTCACCTGATGTGATTGTGACTGATGAAATAGGTAAAAAAGAAGATATAGCGGCAATAGAAGAAGCATTAGTGGCAGGGATTAAACTTATTACAACTGTGCATGGGATGGATATTGAAGATGTTAAATCAAGACCGGTTTTATCCCAAGTTATAAACAAGAAAATTTTTCAAAGAATTATTATTTTAGGTAATACGCTGGGAGTAGGAACTGTAGAAGATATTTTTGATGGCATGACTTTTAAAAAAATAAACAGGAAACCTTTGAGATAAGTCGATGAAAGTGGGGATGAATATGATTTTTAAAATCATAAGCAGCTTACTTATAGTTACATCTACAACCATGCTGGGATTTGCATATTCGAACAAGTATAGAGAAAGACTTGTTCAGATTCGACAGTTAAAATCTATAATCAGAGATATTGAAAATCAGATAGTTTTTTTTACAATACCTATACCTGATGTACTCAAAAATATAAGTGAAGGAAATAATCGTGTTTGTACATTATTTAAATATGTATATGATGTCATGTTATATGATAGGGAGACGACTCCGGGGGAGGCGTTTGAAAAAGCGTTGGATAGAGATATAAATGGTATTTTCTTAAACCAGGATGACAAAGAGATATTGAAAAATTTTGCAAAGTTGCTAGGTGGATCAAATATAGATGGTCAAATAAACAGCATAAGAATGATAGAGAAACAGTTGGATAATCAAGAAGTTTCAGCCGAACAGGAAAAAAACAAATATGAGAGGATGTATAAAAGCATAGGGATTCTTTCCGGATTAGCAATAGCCATCGTTTTATTTTAAGTGTTTACCAAAAGATGAAATCTTGTAAAAACAAAGATATTTTGGATTTCATGGCTGAACTTTAAAAGAAAAATAATTTATAAAAACCTAAAGATAAAAAGGAGGACATTGATATGAATGTGGACCTGATCTTTAAAATAGCAGCTATAGGAATACTTGTAGCTGTGTTAAATCAGGTGCTTATCAGGGCTGGCAGGGAGGAGATGGCTATGATGACAACTTTAGCAGGTATTGTAGTGGTTTTGTTTATGGTAATAAACCTTATAAGCGAGCTTTTTGAGACTATAAAGACTATTTTTAAATTATATTGAAAGGTAATAATCGAATGGAGATAGTACAAATAATAAGTATAGGGATTATAGCGACTATTATTTCAATCATATTTAAAAGTTATAAACCAGAGTTTTCAATATTTGTCTCAATAACTGCAGGTATATTGATATTAGTGCTGTTGATAGGGAAGATAGTATCTGTCATAGAATTGTTAAGCAATATAACGGAGAAGATGGAGATAGATACTGTATATTTTTCTACCTTGCTAAAGATTGTTGGAATAGCCTATATTACAGAATTTGGTTCTCAAATCTGTAAAGATGCAGGAGAAAATACAATAGCATCAAAAATTGAATTGGGTGGCAAAATATTGGTAATGATTTTGGCGGTGCCTATATTGATAGCCTTAATGGAATTAATAATAGATATATTGCCATAGATGAAGGTGAAACAGATGAAGAAAGCATTTATTTTAATTTTTATCATATTGATATTTACCAGCTTTTCTTTAGATGTATGTGCAGCAAGTCAAGATGAAAAAATATCGATAGATGATATTATTGACAATCAACTTAAAAAGGCGAATATAAGTGATTTGCAGGATAATATTCAGCAGTTAAAGTTGGATGAAGCTGGTATTGATGAGACTCAAAATATAGGAAAACTTATAAAAGATATTGCAACGGGAAGGCATAGGCTTAACATTAAATCGATATTGAATAATATATTAAATATTTTCTTTGCTGGTATAAATACTAACCTGAAACTGATGCTTCAAATAGTTGTACTTTCTATTATATGTGCAATATTCAACAATTTTCAGAGTTCGTTTATCAACTCAGATGTGAGCAGAATTGCATTTTATGCAAGCTATATATTGATAATTATAATCATAATTAAAAGTTTTGTTCTGACAATAGATATTTGCAAAAACACAATAACAAATATGGTATCTTTTATGGAAGTGTTAACACCATTGTTATTAGCATTTTTAGCATCTATAGGAGGTATTACTACATCTGCGGTGTTTCATCCTGCAATAGCCCTTATGGTTACCTTTATTGGAACTTTTTTAAAGAATGTCCTTCTTCCTTTGATTTTTTTCTCGGCTGTTTTATTTTTGATTGATAATATATCTAGTAGAATTCACGTTTCCAGACTTGCAAGTTTACTAAATAATATTTGCATATGGAGTTTAGGGATTATATTTACAGTGTTTGTAGGCTTAATGACAATACAAGGTGTATCCAGTACAACATTTGACGGGATTTCTATAAGAACTGCAAAATATGCTGTAGATACATTTGTACCCATAATAGGAGGAATGTTCTCAGATTCTGTAGATGCAATAATAGGGTGTTCCCTCTTAATAAAAAATGCAATCGGAGTGGTAGGATTGATCATTATTTTATCGATATGTATCGTCCCTCTTATAAAGATCGCATCAATAATATTGATCTATAAAATTACCAGCGCTTTAGTACAAACAATAAATGTCGACGAATTATCAAAATGCATAAACGATGTAGGTAATTCAGCTGTACTTTTATTTTTGACGGTTGTATCTGTATCTTTGATGTTTTTCATTACAATCACAATAATAATCGGTGCCGGAAATATTGCGATGATGATGAGGTAAATCAAAATGAGTTTATTGAGAAATTGGATTGTCAATATAGTTTTAGTAATTATAATATCATCATTAGTTGATATATTGCTCCCAAACAGTGAGATGAGAAAGTATGTGAAGTTTTTTTCAGGACTCATATTAATAATAATAATATTAACTCCTATCATAAAATTATTGGGAACAGAAGCGGGAGAGCAAATAATAAAAACAGGTATAGAGCAAAATTCAAGTTTTGAGAATATCCAGCCTGTTATAAGAAATATTGAACAAGTACAAGAGGATATGGCGGTTGAAATATACGAGAACAAGCTTGAATCACATATAAAAACAATACTAAAAGATACTGTGGGAGAATGGGATATAAAAATAAAAATTAAATTTGATGATTTAATGTGGTCAGAACAAGAAGGTAAGGTAGAGAAAGTAGATATATACTTTAGTAATATGACTTCAAAGGACGGGGACAGATTAGAAACAGAGAGTTTAAGTAATTCAGAAAAAGAAAAAATTAAAGAATCGGTTTCTAAAATATGTGACATAAACAGGGAAGACATTAGTATATATATACAATAGAAGTATTGTGAGGGGATTTGATGAACTTTACAGATAAAATAAAGCAGATATCAGAAAAGCTCAAGACAAGTAAGAATATAGAGTTTCTTATTGCATTACTGATAGTAGGAGTAATAATAAGTATAGCAGCCAGTGTTTTTTTGGAAGGAGATAAAAATCAACAAGAGGATATAACAGCAGATGATAAAAAAACGGAACATCAAGAAATAAGTGGTGATTACCTGGAAGACAAACTTGAAAATGTCCTATCTCAAATCCAAGGCGCAGGACAGGTAAGTGTTATGATCACCTATGAATCGGGACCGGAAATAGTTGCTGCATATGAAAGCAGCGAAACAAACAACACAACTGAAGAAAAAGGAGAAGCCGGTATCAGTAAAACTACAAAACAGAGGGAAACAAATAAAAAGCCTGCTGAATTACAAAATCAAGGCAGTACGTCTCCCATGATATTAAAAGAAAAACAACCGGAAATCAGAGGGGTTATAGTTGTTGCTCAAGGTGCAAATGATATTAAAGTGAAGATGGAGTTGACTACTGCAGTTAAAACGGTACTCAATATTCCCGTCCATAAAGTAAAGGTTTGTACAAAAAAAAATTAGGAGGGATATCAAAATGATTGTACTTAAAAGAAGAAATATACTGGTTTTGTCTCTTGTGTTACTTCTAGTTATAACAGGATATATAAATCATAGATATAATCAACATCTTGGAGACCAAAAAGCGGCAGAGGGGCAGGTGGACCAAGAAGTTGATCAGGAAAACCAGGGAAAACAGGAACAAAAAGATGTTGAAGGGAAAGTTAATATAAAGGACGATTTTGTTGATGTTGATACTGATACTGATACAGAAATTACCACCTCACAATCTAATATGAATTTTTTCGTAGAATATAGGTTAGAAAGAGATCAAACTAGAAGTGAAGAAGTGGACTTATTGAAAGGGATTGTGGAGGATGAAAACAGTAGTCAGGATACTATAAAGGAAGCACAACAGAAGATTATGAATATTGTAGAAAGGACAGAACAGGAAATGACGGTAGAGAATTTGCTAAAAGCACAAGGATTTGATGATGCTGTGGCTATGATTCATGACGAATCGATAAATATTATTGTATCTGAGCAAAATCTGACAGATGATAAAGTTGCCCAGATACAAAATATAGTAATAAACGAGACAGATTTTGAGATACCCCAGATAAAGATAATCGAGAAAAGGTAATATATAAATTGTAAAAAATATTCATGTTTGTTATAATTATTATTGTAGTTGAATTTGCTTAAAATAAAAGGTGGTGCTTTAAAAATGACTGAATATAAAGAGAAACAATACGGAAAGGTTACTTTTGCAGATGAAGTGGTGGCAATAATAGCAGGTATTGCAGCTACAGAGATAGAAGGAGTATATTCCATGAGTGGTGGAATAGCCGGAGGTATTGCCGAAAAACTTGGCAAAAAAAATCTTTCAAAAGGCGTTAAGGTAGAAGTAGGAGAAAAGGAAGCTGCTATTGATTTATACATAATTGTCAATTACGGAGCTAGAATCCCGGAAGTAGCATGGAACATACAAGAAAATGTTAAAAAAGCTATTGAAACTATGACTGGTCTTAATGCTGTAGAAATCAACATTCATATCCAAGGAGTAAACATTGAAAAGGATATCCCTAGTGAAGAGAACGACACTCAAAGAGTAAAATAAAAAAGCGGAATAACCCTCTGACTTTTCAGAGGGTTAAAAAAACCAAAGAAAGGGGAAATAAAAAATTGAATACCAAAAAAGTATTAATAGCTGTCTATTCAATACTAATTGGCATATTGTCTTTGTTTATCCTTGTTCTATCTTTTAAAGCTATACCATTAGATATAATTATAGATAATATTTCAGTGATATATAATAATTTTGATTATCTAATATTAGTTGCAATAGTAGCTGTGTTGTTTTTTGTAGCCAGCATTTGCATTTTTCATATAACAGTTTCTAAAAAAAAGGCTTCGCCTAGCATCACTACCTTTAATGAATACGGTGTGATAAGAATTTCGATAGATGCAATAAAAAACTTATCATTGAAAGCTGCAAGACAGATAAGAGGGGTAAAAGAGGTAAAAAGTCATATAACATTCAAAGATGAAGATGGATTATATGTGAATATCAGCCTAAAGGCTCTTCCTGAGGTGGATATTCCTTCAGTATCTTCGCAAGTTCAAAAAGAGGTTAAAGAGTATGTTGAAAAATATGCGGGAGTCAGTATTAAAGAGATAAGAGTATATGTACAGGATATATTTTATTCAGGAACAAGAGTAGAATAATGGCCTTTCGAGGTGATAAAATGGACAAGTTATTAAATTTAATATCCAAAAATAAGGGGAAGTTTATCGGCTGCATAATAGGTATCATATTCGGTATACTAGTTTTAAAAATAGGATTGCTAAAAACTATATTTATACTTATATGTATATCATTAGGGATATATTTGGGCAACAGATTTGATAGGGGCAACGATAATGATTTTTGGGACAAAATAAGATAAAAGTCTTACAGGAGGCAGGCAATGGGACGTAGAAGAGATAGAGAAATAGCAATGCAAATTCTATTTGAAAGAGAATTCAATGAACAGGAATTGGAGCAGATAGTTGAGTATGCGTTTAGCAAAAACAAGCTGGACAAAGAGGATAAAACTTTTATTGAAAAAATAACTTTTGGTACTTTATCAAATTTAGGGACAATAGATGATTACATAGAAGAATATTGTAAGGATTGGAGCAAAAAAAGAATTGCCAAAGTTGATTTGGTTATTTTACGTATTGCAATTTTTGAAATGTTGTTTAGCCAGGAAGTGCCTATAAATGTAGCAATAAATGAAGCTATAGAGCTTGCTAAAAAATTCAGCACAGAAGAATCGCCATCTTTTGTAAACGGAATATTAGGTGCGATATCGAGAAACAAAAAGGTTGAGGAGAGATAACATGAGTGCAAACATAATTGACGGCAAAAAAATAGCGCAACAGATAAAAGATGAATTAAAGATAAAAATTGATAAGTTGGAGAATAAGCCAGGTCTTGCGGTTGTACAAGTAGGCAATGATCCTGCTTCCCAAGTTTACGTTAGAAACAAGGAAAAAGCCTGCCAAAAGGCGGGTATATATTCGAAAGTCATCAAGCTGAAAGAAGATATCAGTCAGCAATACCTGATAGATCTGATCCGCCAGTTAAATTCAGATGTCAAAATAAACGGTATACTTGTACAGCTTCCCTTGCCGGAACATATAGACTCTAACAAAATAATAAATACAATTGATGTAAAAAAAGATGTGGATGGGTTCAGTCCTATAAGTATGGGTAATGTATTAATAGGAAGACCTGGATTCATCTCATGTACTCCAAGGGGGATAATAAGACTGATAAAAAGTACCGGACAAAAAATTGAAGGGAAAAATGCTGTTGTAGTTGGAAGAAGCAATATAGTAGGTAAACCTACAGCCACTCTATTGATGAGGGAAAATGCTACAGTAACTGTATGTCATTCAAGAACGGTGGATCTGGTACAACATACAAGCAAAGCTGATATATTGGTAGCTGCTACAGGCAAACCAGGGATGATAAAAGGCGACATGATAAAGGAAGGTGCAATAGTTATAGATGTGGGTATATCTAGGGTTAATGGAAAGCTGAAAGGTGATGTAGATTTTGATTCAGCCAAGGAAAGAGCAGGCTGGATTACCCCGGTGCCAGGCGGAGTAGGGCCTATGACTATAGCTATGCTCTTACAAAATACATTGGAGGCTGCTTATCCGAATGAATGACGTGATAAGTGTTACCCAGTTAACAAATTATATAAGAGAGCTTATTTCACAAGATAGAAGTTTGTCTAATATAATGGTGAAAGGTGAGATATCAAACTTTAAGCATCATTACTCAGGACATATGTATTTTGTGCTAAAAGATAGTAAGTGCAAGATAAGATGTGTCATGTTTAAAAGTTTTAATTCTAAACTCAAATTTATACCTGATGATGGCGATAATGTTATAATATCTGGAAGTGTTTCAGTTTATGAAAGAGATGGTCAATACCAGCTTTATGCACATGATATTCAACCGGATGGAATAGGTGCCCTTTATAAAGCCTATGAGCAATTGAAGCAAAAGCTTGAGGCAGAAGGATTGTTTGATGATAGACTTAAAAAGAAAATCCCAATGCTGCCTTCCAGGATAGCTGTCATAACTTCTGCGACAGGTGCAGCCTTGAGGGATATAATAAATGTTGCTACTCGACGTTTTCCACAAGTAGACATTCTTATAATACCTGTATCTGTACAAGGTGAAAAGGCTGCATTTGAAGTAGCTAATGCAATAGAAAGAGCTAATGCTCTTGAGGGAATAGATGTGATCATAGTGGCGAGAGGTGGTGGTTCCATAGAAGAATTATGGGCCTTTAATGAGGAGATTGTCGCTAGATGTGTTTTTAATTCTACAATACCTGTAATATCTGCTGTGGGTCATGAAACTGATTATACTATAATCGATTTTGTTTCAGACTTAAGAGCGCCTACACCTTCTGCTGCAGCGGAACTTGCAGTGCCAAATCATTATGATTTAAAGACTAAATTGAATTCATATTATATTAGATTAGTTAATAGCATGAATAATATCATAAACATAAAAAAAGAAAAGATTAAAGAAGTAAAAAATCCTCAAACATATATAAATAATATAAGGCAATATTTAGACGGACTTTATAAACAATTAAAATATAGTATTATTATGACTTATAAAGCAAAAGGACAGAAAAAGGATTTATTAATAAGCAAGCTTAATATACTGAATCCTCTAGACATAATAAATAGGGGCTACTGCGTAGTTGAAAAAAAACATAATAAAAAAATAATCAAATCAATTGATGAGCTTATGGTAAATGAAGAAATTCTTTTGAGGATAAAAGATGGTACTGCAGAGTGTACCGTTAAAACGATCATGGAGGAGAAACCATAAAATGTGTGATAAAAAACAGCCCAAATTTGAAGAATGCCTTAAAAAACTAGAAAATATTGTTACAAAATTAGAAAACAATGATTTGCCTCTAGATCAAGCGTTAAAGAATTTTGAGGAAGGTATTAGATTGACTAGAATATGCAATAAAATGCTTGATGATGCAGAAAGACGAATAAATATTTTAATAGATAAAGAAGATGGAACTTCAGATGAACTAGCATTTGAAGCAGTTAAGGAGGAATAGACTTGCAATTTAAAAATGCCTTCAATGAGAAAAAACGAATGTTTGATAAATATTTAGATGAATATCTTCCATCCGGAAAAGAAAACATAGGTGTTATAGAAGATGCGATGAGATATAGTGTACTATCTGGAGGCAAGAGATTAAGACCCATCCTCATGGCCAGTACATATGAGCTGTTTAGAGATGATATACAAGGGATAATACCTTTAGCATGTTCAATTGAGTATATTCATTGCTATTCTTTGATACATGACGATTTGCCTGCTATGGATAATGATGATTACAGGCGCGGAAAGCTTACAAATCACAAGGTGTTTGGAGAAGCCATGGCAATATTGGCAGGAGATGCTCTTTTGACTCATGCTTTTGAAACCATGTTAAGTTGTATAAATTTTGATAGCGCAGCTACATATATCAGGGCTATAAGAGAGATCACGGCTTCAGCAGGATTGGATGGAATGCTAGGTGGTCAGGTTGCCGATGTGATATACGAGGGTAAAAATATTTCAAGTGATGTATTAAGGTATATTCATACTCATAAGACCGGTGCTCTTATAAGGGCAAGTGTTATAACGGGCGCTATAATGGGGAATGCTGAACATGAACAGAGGATGGCTCTAGAGAAATATGCTCATAATATAGGTCTCGCATTTCAGATAAAAGACGATTTATTGGATATAATAGGTGATGAAAACATAATGGGCAAAAAAACAGGCAGCGATGCAAAGAAAAACAAATCTACTTATCCATCTTTGTTTGGCATAGATGAATCAAAAAAAGTTCTAGATTCATTGACTAGTGAAGCAGTTGATTCACTTAAAATATTTGGAGAATCGGCTGAATTTCTCCAACAATTAGCAATATATATTGGAAAGAGAGACAGGTGAGGAGGGCAAGTGGTTGGATTTTATAAATCAGATCGCCTCGAATAAAGCTTTAGGCATATCCATCCTTGCATGGTTCATTGCTCAAACATCAAAAGTATTGATAACTTTGATCATGACTAGAAAGTTTAATTTTGAGCTTTTTGTAAGCACTGGCGGCATGCCTAGTTCCCACTCGGCGTTTGTCACTGCTTTAGCAGTTGCTGTGGGAAAGGAATATGGTTGGGATTCTTACTTGTTTGCTATTTCAGTGGTTTTTTCTATGATAGTAATGTATGACGCTGCAGGGATAAGAAGGGCAGCGGGAAAACAGGCTAAAATTTTGAATAGCATTGTTAAGGAAATACAAATCAATCGAGTCCTAAACGAAGAAAAGTTGAAGGAACTACTGGGTCACACGCCTTTTGAAGTGATAGGTGGTGCTGCAGTAGGAATTTTAGTTTCTAATATATTTTTATGATATTGATTATTGAAATATCATATGCTATAATGTTTTCTGCATGTATAATAATTAA
Organism: Clostridia bacterium; assembly: GCA_028698525.1. Taxonomy (NCBI): domain Bacteria; kingdom Bacillati; phylum Bacillota; class Clostridia; species Clostridia bacterium. The sequence continues at coordinate 20,582 of JAQVDB010000005.1, read as the reverse complement.
TAAAACAAAGGATGGTGCAGTATTCTAGTCAGCAATATTTTTCTTGAAGGCGGGGCTAAAAATCCGTCAATGGCATATCGATGAAGTTCCTGGGTCTGGCTTCTGACGCCCAGTCAGGGGTTGGATGTGGGAGTTAAGGAAGAAGGGCGATCCACAAGGGCATGTGGGCGTTGACCCAGCTTCCGTGGAGACCTGGAAGTATGTATAGAAGTGCTTCCTTATTTTTATTGCAATACTTTCAGGGAACTCTACAAAAGCACTTGTAGAGTAGCCTGTCTTGAGTGGAGTGGGTGGATAGAAAGATCGCATCCAATTACGCAGGGCCCGTGTTAATTGGATTATTGTTCTTGAAACCTTCTCTGCAAAAGAGACTAGAGAAATTTGGCGCTGTTGAGGAAATCTCCTAGACTGTTCATGCTGAAATATATATGGGATTGTAGTGTGGCCTTAGTGGTAATCTAGTCCTACTTTGTGGCAACACAGTAGAAACGGATTTAAAGGGAAACCGTTGATATGGCGACATATCAATATTCGTTTGGGAAATCCTACTAGACCTAAGCCGCAAGTTTTACCATATGTATTACCATCCTTTGTTATCATTCAATTTGGAGGCAATCTGTTGAAGCCAAACAAGAACCAAAATGGTAAAAAGTCCAATGATAAAAAGTCTAAAATACGTTGGGCTTTGACTATTTCTATGTGGACATTTATACTTGCGTTTTTGTTGAGTATTTTGTCCGAATCACTTATGAAGGCTATAAACTTAGTTTTTGCTATAATATTGCTTCTTGTGATAATATTAATCGGAATAATTTTCGATATTATAGGTACAGCTGTAACTGCGGCAGATCAAACCCCATTTCATTCAATGTGCTCAAAAAAAGTGCCGGGGGCTAAACATGCAGTTAACATGATAAAAAAAGCAGATCGTGTTTCAAACTTTTGTAACGATGTAATAGGAGATATTTGCGGAATTGTAAGTGGAGCTGCTAGTGCCACAATAGTCTATAAAATATTGCTGGAAAATCCAGATTTACATACAACTTTCATCAGCATATTGCTTACTTCAATTGCTGCTTCATTGACAGTTGGGGGAAAAGCCTTTGGCAAAAATTTTGCAATTAAAAATTCAGGTAAGATAGTTTACTCTGTTGCGTATATGATATATATAATAAGGAGAATCTTTAGAAAAGAAAACTGAGTTATATTAAAATCGAAAAAAGAAAAATTAGGTGAAAAAATGAGCAAAAAAAGCAGGCTAGATAAAGTACTTGTGGAAAAAGGATTAGCTAAGAGCAGGGATCGAGCAAAACGCTTAATAATGGCTGGTCAAGTCTATGTCAACAATGAGTTGGTGGATAAACCTGGGACGAATATATGTATATGTGATATGGACAAAATAGTCATTAAGGGGAACGATATTCCATTTGTTAGTCGTGGAGGCTTAAAACTTGAAAAGGCAATAAATGAATTTGATATAGATTTAAATGGCAAAATATGCATTGATGTAGGTGCTTCTACCGGAGGATTTACAGACTGCATGCTCAAAAAAGGGGCATCGCGCGTATATTCAATAGATGTTGGGTATGGACAATTTGATTGGAGCCTTAGAAATGACCCAAGAGTTGTGTGTATGGAACGTACAAATATACGAAATGTAGTTCCAGCTGATATAGGAGTATTATGTGACTTTGCTTCCATCGATGTTTCTTTTATTTCACTGAAATTAGTAATTCCAGTTGTGAAAAATCTTCTTAATGATCAAGGGAAAATGGTTTGTCTTATAAAACCGCAATTCGAGGTTGGAAAAGAAAAAGTAGGGAAAAATGGAGTTGTAAGGGATCCTGTAGCTCATAAACAAGTAATAAATGATATTATTCAATTTTCAATTAATTCTAAATTATGTATAATGGATATCGGATTCTCTCCTATAAAAGGGCCAAAGGGCAATATCGAATATTTGATATATTTATCTAATGACTCAGCCAATAATAAAACAGAATATAGCATGATCGAAGGAAAAATTGATATAATAGTAGATAGCTCACATGATGTTTTGAATTAATCTTATAATATGATGTTGAACCTTTAAAGCAATAATTGTAAAATGATTATGAGGTGTATTCTTTGAATAAAGGCTTTAATAAAATTGGATTGATACCTAACGAATTAAAAGATAAAAATTTAAAGATAACTTGGAAGCTGCAAAGTTGGTTATGTCAGAGAGGATGTAAAGTATATATACCAAGTACTTTTAAAAAACAAAAAGATGATTTAAATTTAAACTTTATCGATTTTCCTGCAATTTTTAATGCCTGTCAAATGGTTATAGTACTTGGTGGTGATGGAACATTGCTTAGAGTGGCCAAGAGCGCTGCTCATTGCAATACGCCTATACTTGGAGTGAATTTAGGTAGGTTAGGATATTTAACAGAAATAGAAATAAAAGATATGTTTGAAGTGATAAGCCAAATTCTTGAGGGAAATTATATAATAGAAAAGAGAATGATGCTTAAAGCAAAAATATTGAAGGGAACGCTGGAGAAAACATCCTTTCTTGCGTTAAATGATGTAGGAGTTGCGAAAGGCTCTTTATCGCGAATGATACTTCTAAAAACATATATAGATGACTATTTTGTTGATACATTCCCTGCTGACGGTTTAATAGTTTCAAGTCCTACCGGTTCTACTGCCTATTCTTTATCTGCCGGAGGACCTATAATAAGCCCAAAGATGGAATCTTTGCTTATAACACCGATATGTCCCCACACCCTTCATTCTAGACCAATCGTTATATCGGATAGTGAAACTGTCAAGATAAAAGTGGTAGGGGACTATGAAAATATCCTGGTGACTATAGATGGACAGGAAGGATATAGCTTGAATAAGGGTGAAGTTGTGTTAGTAAGTAAGGCGGATATTTATACTCAGTTAGTAAGATATAAAGATAAGAATTTTTATAGTATTCTTAGGAAAAAGTTATCTGAGAGAAAATATGAACAATATGAAGAATAACAGGGGGAGTTATGAAGATACATAGGCATGCCAAAATATTAGAAATAATACAACAAAAAGATATCGAAACACAAGAAGAGTTGACTGATGAATTGAGGAATATAGGTATAGATGTGACTCAGGCTACAATATCCAGAGATATCAAAGAGCTAAGGTTGACTAAAGTATTAGCAGAAAGCGGAAAATATAAATATGCATATATTGAACAGGACGGAGAAAGCATATCTAATAAGTTGATAAGAGTTTTTTCAGATTCTATAATTTCCATTAACCATGTGAACAATCTAATTGTGATTAAAACTTTAACAGGTTCTGCTCATGCAGCTGCAGCTGCAGTGGATTCTTTTAAATATACTGAAATATTAGGTACTATAGCAGGTGATGATACTATATTAGTTATTGTTCAAACAAATGAAATTGCAGAAGCTTTAGTAAAAAAGTTTAAGAAATTACTGGATTGATCGAATTTTTAATGGGGGATGAATATGCTCCGTGAATTGAATATCAAAAACTTTGCTTTGATTGATTCTTTAAGTATTACATTTGATGAAGGTTTCAATGTGTTAACGGGAGAAACAGGTGCCGGGAAATCAATAATAATAGATGCTGTTAATCTGGCCCTTGGTGGAAGAGCTAATAGGGACCTTATTAAAAAAAATGAAACCAATTGTATAGTGGAGGCTCTTTTTGACATAAAATATAATAACAAAGTAAGCCAAGCATTGGACTCATTTGGATTAAATGAAAATATTGATGAAACTTTGGTCCTTACAAGGGAGATAAACGCCAATGATAGAAATATATGCAGAATAAATGGAAGACCGGTTACATTAAGCATGTTAAAAGAAATAAGTTCTTACCTGATAGATATACACGGACAACATGAACATCAATCACTTTTACATTCCAGCAATCACATTCATTTATTGGATAGTTTGAGCGGTAAACAATCAGAACACATAAAAAAAGAAGTTAAGCAAAATTATATTGAATGGAAAGCTATAAAGGATAAGATTGCTGATCTTAAAAAAGATGATAGTGAACTGGAAAAAAAGATTGATTTTTTAATATATCAGATAGAAGAGATTGATAGGGTAAATTTGCAAGCAGACCAAGAAGAAGAGTTGATGCAACAATACAAGATTATGAAAAACAGTCAAAAAATGATTGAAAAATTGAATAAAGCATACACTATTTTGTACAATGGAGAAGGGATAAAACCGGCAGTGATCGATATCCTATCCCATATAGTCACCGATATTCAAGAATTGGTAGGAATAGATGATAGTCTTAATATGACTTACCAAGATTTAAATAGTATTCTTTTACAGATACAGGATATTGCCATAGATATAAGGCAATATAGGGATAACCTTGATTTTGATCCTGAACAACTAAATGAAGCGGAACAGAGAATCGATACTATAAATAGATTGAAGAGAAAGTACGGCAATTCTATTCAAGATATAATAAATTATAGAAATAGAATATATGAAGAACTCCAGTTTTATAAAAATGCTGAATTGCGTTTAGAACAGTTAAACTTGCAATTAGAATCCTCTAGCAAAAAGCTATTTGATTCATGTACCAAGTTATCAGAAAGAAGGAAAAAAACAGCACAAAATTTAGAAAAGCTTGTAAATGATGAGCTTGAAGATTTAGGTTTACAAAGTGCACAATTTGTAGTTGATATTCATTCTCCAACTAAAGATAAGGGTCAAAGCCCAAGCGAAATTAATTTTAGCATGTACGGATTCGATAAAGTTGAATTTATGATATCTACCAATATTGGTCAAGATGTAAAGCCATTAGCTAAAATTGTGTCCGGAGGAGAGGTTTCTAGGATAATGCTGGCATTAAAAAATGTATTGGCGGCAGTAGATGATATTCCCAGTTTAATTTTTGATGAAATAGATACAGGCATAAGTGGAAGAACTGGCCAGATGGTAGCTGAAAAGATTGCCCAAATTTCGCGCACAAGGCAAGTTATATGCGTGACTCATCTTGCTTCTATTGCAGCAATGGCTGATATACATTTTTTCATTCAAAAAAAAGTGGAAGGCGGGGATACATCTACAGTTGTCAACAGATTGGACGGGAAGCAAACTGTATCAGAAATAGCTAGACTTCTCGGAGGTAAGAATATTACAGATATTTCGTTAAATCACGCTCAAGAAATGCTAAAAACGGCTAAAAAATTAAAAAAAGCAATTTAAAGGTTTCTGTTTAACAGAAACCTTTTTTTATACTTAAATTCATATAAAAAGGTATTATTTAATAGCTTACATAAAGAATAAATTGATATATTAAAGGTTAACTTAATTATAGTATTTGATATTTAATAAAGCTAGTTTTTATTGTAAATAGCAGGAGTGTGATGGCATTTGTGGAGTAAAAATACCAATAAAAAAATTATTGGTGTTATTTTATCAATTATTATTGTAGCATTAAATTTTTCTCCCCAAATTCAAGGTATATCACAAATACCTTCTGAAATAAAAGTTTTAGAAGGGAATCACCATACTTTTGATTTTAACCTGCCCTTAAATGTATGCATTGAATCGGACAAGTCTGGAATAATAAAAATAAATGATGGACCAGATGAAACCAAAAAAGTCAATTGTAATTTAAGCAAACCATTAAATTTAAGCACAATTTCTAAAGGAAAAGTAAACCTTGAGTTTAAAATATTTGGCATAATACCTTTAAAAAGAATAACGCTAAATGTAATACCTGAGATAAAATTAGTTCCAGGTGGGCAATCAATCGGTGTTTCATTATTTACTAAAGGTGCGCTTGTTGTGGGAGTATCAGATATTCAAACTGAAGATGGTAAAATATATAATCCTGCAGAACAAGCAGGAATATTACCGGGAGACGTGATAGAACAGGTGGAAGAAAAAGATGTAAAAGATGCAGACCATTTGTCTAATATCATCAATAAAAAGGATGGAAAACCAATAAATTTAGGTATCAATCGTGAAGGGAAAAGAATATTTGTCAGCATAACACCTGCGAAGGATGCAAATGACAAGCAATATAGATTAGGGTTATGGGTGAGAGATAGTACCATGGGAGTTGGTACTTTAACTTTTTATGAACCAAAATCTAATATTTATGGGGCTTTAGGGCATGCAATTACTGATATGGATACAGGCTCTATATTGTCTGTACAGAATGGTGAGATAGTTAATTCCCAGGTTATTTCAATAATACAAGGTGAAAAAGGTAAACCAGGGGAAATAAAGGGGGTTTTTTCCGGTGGCAAGGATGCTATAGGTGATATAAAACTGAACACGATATATGGCATATACGGCAGTGTATACAGTAAATTTTATGACCAGCTTGATGCTAAAGCACTTCCAATAATGCTTCAATCTGAAGTAAAGGAAGGTCCAGCCAAGATATTGAGCACAATTGATGATACTGGTGTGAGAGAATTTGATGTTGAGATAATTAAAACTGTAAAACAGGACAATCAGCAGTCTAAAGGTATGGTAATCAAGATAGTAGATCAAGAGCTGCTTAAAAAAACGGGAGGCATAGTACAGGGCATGAGTGGCAGCCCAATAATACAAGATAATAAAATTGTAGGCGCAATCACCCACGTATTTATAAATGATCCTTCCAAGGGTTATGGAATATATATTGAGTGGATGTTGAAAGAAGCAGAAAATAAAATGGCAAGTTAAAATTTTATTGAACAAATTTATAAAAAATAGTAAAAAAACATATCTAGTGGGAGGATTATTTAACCATTTGTCGAATTGTTAAAATGTGTATTTTTTCTTAATTATAAAGGGGGATAATGTAACATGAACAAAATTAAAGTAGTGATTGCAGATGACAACAAAGATTTTTGTGAAATTATGAAAGAATATTTTGTTAAACAGGAGGACATGGAGATTGTTGGAATAGCTAATGATGGAATAGAAGCAGTAAACATTATAATGAAAACAAAACCTGATATAGTTGTTTTGGATATTATCATGCCGCACCTTGATGGATTAGGAGTGCTTGAAAAATTGAATTCATCTGAGCTTATTTCATATCCTAAAATAGTTGTGTTATCGGCTGTAGGTCAGGATAAAATCACCCAAAGGGCTATAAGCCTAGGAGCTGATTATTATATGATAAAGCCTTTTGATATGGAGATATTTGTACAAAGGATTAGAGAGATGGTTAATACAAATTCTCACATAGTAAAGAGAAAGATAAGTTATTTCAAAGATAACCCTAGAGAAGAAAGCTCATCCCTTGAACTAGAAATAACAAACATGATACATGAAATAGGGGTACCTGCTCATATAAAAGGCTATCTATATTTAAGGGAAGCAATAAATATGGTAGTGAAAAATGTAGAACTTTTAAGTGCTATAACCAAAGAACTATATCCTGCTATAGCTAATAAGTTCAATACTACTCCCAGCAGGGTAGAAAGAGCGATAAGACATGCAATAGAGGTGGCTTGGAGTCGTGGGAGGGTGGATACTATAAATAAACTTTTTGGTTATACCGTTCATGATGAGAAAGGCAAACCTACTAATGGTGAATTTATCGCTATGGTGGCAGATAAACTGAGAATGGATGCAAAATATAGTTGAATATATATTTTTGAAGGCTGTCGACTTTTAGGTTGACAGCCTTTTCTATGTTTATTTACCGACGGTGATGCTGTGTTTTAAAGATAACAACAACTACTGGACGGGACTTATATGCAAGACCATTTATGGGCAGCTCATTTATCTTGCCTATAAGTCCCTATTCAGTGATTTTATTTAAACCTTTAAGAGAGCATATAATGCCAGAGCTGCGACTAAATTTGATATAATGCGCTAGATTGCGGAACACGGAGGGTATTGCCGTATTTAAAATCAGTGCTTTTATCTATATCCTGATAATTAGAATAAAAATTGATATATAGAGAAAAATTATACTAATAGAGAAAAGAAATACAAAATGGAGGAAAAAATGTTTTATATAAAGGGAAAAGCAAAAAAAGATGATAAAACTAAAAATTTAGTTAAGAAAATTAAAAAAAATGAGATAGCGGTCATTGATCATACAGATATCGATGAAATAGCGGCTTATTCTTTGATTGAAAAGAAAGTGAAGCTGATAATAAATGCAGCCCAGTCTATAACCGGTACCTATCCTAGCAAAGGCTGTGAGTTATTGGAAAATGCGGGAATATTTATTTTAGATGAAATAGGTCGAGAAAAATATAACATGATAAAAGATGGCGATTTTATTGAATTGATAGAAGATAATATTTATGTTAATGGAAAATTGTTGTGTAAAGCAACAATTTTGACAAAAAATCAGATTGAAAAAAAGATGTTAGAATCAAGAAAAAATGTAAAAAATGAATTAAACAAATTTATTGATAATACTTTAAAGTATGCAAAACTTGAAAAAGATTTCTTTATAGATGAGATAGAAGTTCCTAATATAAAAACTAATATATATGGAAGACATGTGCTGGTGGTTATAAGAGGAAAAAATTATAAGGAAGATCTAATGGCTATAAAAAGCTATATAGATGAAATAAAACCTGTGACGATAGGTGTAGATGGTGGGGCAGATGCGTTAATAGAAAGCGGTTATAAACCAGATATAGTTATAGGAGATATGGATAGTGTAAGTGATAATACATTGAAAAAATGTAAAGAAATAATTGTACATGCATATATAGATGGTGAGGCACCCGGATTGAAAAGAATACAATCTCTCGGATTGAAGTGCAATGTGTTTTCTTTCCCCGGCACAAGTGAAGACATAGCCATGATATTGTCCTACGAAAAAGGTGCAGAGCTGATTGTAACCGTTGGAAGCCATACTAGTATGATAGATTTTCTTGAAAAAGGGAGGCCAGGCATGGCTAGTACTTTATTGGTAAGGTTGAAGGTAGGCACAAAGCTGGTAGATGCAAAAGGTGTCAGTGAATTATACAGGATTCCTCTCAAATTTCGCTATGTAGCAGGGGTGTTGATAGCAGCTATTTTTCCCATTATTGTGATTGTATTTTTTTCACCAAATTTATTCTCACTTTATAAACTTATAGAGTTAAAGCTAAAATTATTTTTAGGTTGGTAGGTGGTTTAATGCTTATAAACTTGAAATACTATCTTATATTTGTCATAGTAATATTTCTTACCCTAGGAATAGGTATATTGATAGGTTTGAATATGAACAGCGGGGAATTCTTAGAATCACAAAAAACGAGTCTTGTGAGCGAAATAGAGCAGGAATTTATCACCTTGAGAAATCAAAATAATTATCTGCTTTCACGTTTAAATGAAACTGACTGTGAAAAAAACATGTATTATGATTTAAGTAATAAGTTGTTTGAAAGTTATACATACAAAAAACTGACAGATAAAAATATTTGTATTATAGAAATGGATAGTGATTGGGTATATACAGATATTTCAGAACTCGTAGAAAAAGCAGGGGCAAAAGTTACTACAGTTATAACTATAAATTCATATGATTTTGATCAAGCAGATATCCAGGAGTTTACAAACTCTGATCTTGGAATAAATAATATATTTGATAAATTGGTATTAGACTTATGTTTGCAACTGGATAGCCAGCTGTTGAACAAATTGGATTCTATGAATATTATAGATATTTCAAATATTCCTTTTTATAAAAGTGAATATATAATTTTTGCAAGCGGTGATAATGCTAAAGACCAAAAGACAATAAGATTTATAGATGGTATGCTAAAAGCTATAAAAAACTTCCAAGTAAAAGCTGTTGCTATTGAAAAGACTGATATTAAAAATACAACTATGAATCTATTCAAAAAACAAAGAATTTCCACAATTGATAATGTAGATGAGATAACTGGCAATATTTCACTTATAGAAATTTTAGCCGGTGCTAAAGGAAATTTTGGATGCAAAGATTATGCAGATGCTATGATGCCGGAAACATTGATTGACTTAAAAAAACTTGAGGAGGAGCAGGAAAATTGATAGGAAATAAAAAATTGGGAGTTATAATTCCTGCATACAATGAACAGAATCATATAGAAGATACATTGCATGCAATATTTTCGCTGAAAATTATGGATGAAGTAATAGTCATAGATGACGGTTCTAAAGATAATACTTATGCATTAAGCAGACAAACTGGTGCAAGGACTATCAGAACAAAAGAAAACAAGGGAAAAGGAGATGCAATAAAAAAGGGTCTGGAGATAGTTGACTCAGATATTATAATTTTTTTGGATGCAGATATAGGCCAAAGTGCAAAAGAAATAGAAAAATTGGTTTATCCCCTAATTAATAATGATGCAGATGTGACTATAGCAAGTTTTCCTAAAAATAAGGGTGGTGGTTTTGGTATAGTTAAAAGTGCTGCAAGATACTATGTAAAAAAATATACAGGTAAAGAATTTAATGATGTATTGTCTGGACAAAGGGCATTCAAAAAAGAAGTAATAAACGATATTAAAATGATAGATACGGGATTTGGACTTGAATTGGGAATGACTATAGAACTCATAAAAAAAGGATATAGAGTTTTATCTGTAGATGTTGATATGTATCATGATATTACTAAAAAAGATATAAGAGGTTTTATTCATAGATTTAGACAGTTTTTTGATATAAACAGATTTATTTTCAAAAATAAAAACATGCTAAAGAAACTTGAAAGGGAGTAATTATAATTGTTTTATATATTGATTTATGTCCTTTTTTGCATAACAACATCAACATTCTTTATATCCATATTTTTCAATATGCTGCACGGATATAAATTATATTCTTATAATTTCGATAACATGAAAGTTATAAATATTATGGGTATATCCTTTGTCCCCATTCTTTTATGTTTATACATGTATTTAGCATGGTTTATAGAAATGAACGTTGAAAATAGTATCCCTTTAATTATTGGGATTTGCTCAATGGGATTTGTAGGTATTGTTGATGATCTTGTAGGAAACAGGAGGACTACAGGGTTAAGGGGTCATTTCAGTAAGTTTATAAAAGGAGACTTTACAACTGGGACATTCAAGGCAATTATTTGTTTATTAATATCCATAATTATATCTAGTACTTTATCAAAGGGTTATATAGATTTAATATTGAACATATTAGTGATTTGTCTATCTACAAATTTAATAAATATATTTGATGTTAGACCTGGTAGAGCGGTAAAAGTTGTACTTTTTTTATGCACTATATTTTTACTGATAGAAATATCACTTTTGTATTTAGCAACGCCATTAATTTGTATGTTAGGTGTATATGGAAATTATGATGTAAAATCATATTGCATGATGGGAGATACAGGTTCAAATATATTGGGATTTATATTGGGGTTTTTCAGCATATCACATTTTGACTTTTTAACAAAAATTACATATCTGATATTTTTAATAATTATACATATTGTAGCTGAAAGATATTCTATAACTGATATAATCAATCATCATAGGGTATTGAGCTTTATAGACAAAATAGGCAGTATTAGGCAAAATTAAATTGACATGAACAATATTGTATGATATTATTCAAACTATACTTTTTACAGGCCGAATTTATATACCCTTTCTATACTTATAAATATACATTATAGGCATATTAATAAGCATAAGAATATAACGTTCTTTAAATTACCATGTACATAACATTATCGGTATTTCAAAGAATTAAATATCTATATAAATTCGGTTAAATATTTGATAGGAGGTATGGTTAATGGCTGATTTAAATCAAAAGGCCCGTGACCAATGGGGCAGCAAGGTTGGTTTTATACTTGCAGCCATAGGATCGGCAATTGGGCTGGGAAACATATGGCGGTTTAGCTATATGGCTTATGCTAATGGTGGTGGTGCATTTCTTATACCTTACTTTTTTGCACTGCTGACGGCAGGCATTCCTTTGTTGATTTTAGAATTTGGGTTTGGACATAAGATGCGTGGATCGGCACCTTTATCATTTGCTAGATTCGATAAAAAGTGGGAATGGCTAGGATGGTTTTCTTCTATTATTTCTTTTGCTATTGTTGTTTATTATGTGGTTATTGTTGCATGGGGTGTCAGTTATTTTGCTTATTCATTTAATTTAGGCTGGGGAGAAAATCCTGAAACATTTTTTTATAATTCATATCTAGGTATAACAGATATATCAGAAGGATTTGTATTCGGAGGATTTAGCTTAAATGTGCTTATACCTATAATAATAGTTTGGGTTTTAAATTATGTGATTGTTATGAGTGGGGTAAAATCGGGAATAGAAAAGGCAAGCAAAATATTCATGCCAATACTTGCAATAATTTGTGTGATAATCGTTATAAGAGGTATAACCCTTGAAGGTTCAATAGAAGGGATCAAGCATTATTTAACTCCGAATTTTGCTGCATTAAAGGATTACAAGGTTTGGATGGCAGCTTATGGCCAGATATTTTTTACTCTGTCACTAGGCATGGCTATTATGATAACTTATTCAAGCTATCTTCCTAAGAAGACTGATATCGTAAACAGTGCATTTATAACCAGCTTTGCGAATTGCGGGTTTAGTTTCTTATTGGGACTTGGAGTATTCGGTATATTAGGTTATATGGCTGGTCAGCTAGGGGTGCCGATAGATGAAGTTGCAAAGAGTGGAATTGGACTTGCTTTTATTGTGTTTCCAAAAGCGATAAGTCTTATGCCCATGGCTGAATTTGTCGGGATAGTATTCTTCCTTTGTCTGATATTGGCAGGTCTTTCTTCCAGTATATCTTTGGTGGAAGCTTTTACCTCTTCTTTGATAGATAAATTTGAAATGCCTAGGAGAAAGGCTGTTACAATTGTAAGCGGACTAGGGCTATTGATAAGCATGATCTTTGCAACAGGTAGTGGCTTATATATACTGGATATAGTAGACAATTTCTTGAATAATTTTGGACTTGTTGCTGTTGGGATGCTAGAAGCGATAGTTTTAGGATACATGATGAAGGCACAGGTGATCAAAGATCATGTAAATTCTATATCTGATTTCAGGGTAGGTAAATGGTGGGACGTATCTATTAAATTTATCACTCCTTTGATATTATTATATATGTTTGTGCAAAAAATAAGAGATGAGATAATTGCACCTTACGGTGCTCCCGATTATTCCAGAGGGCTTGTTGCAGTATTAGGATATGCTGTAATAATTGCAATAATTGTGCTTTCATTTGTTTTTTCAAATGTAAAGTGGAGAGACGAGGCAACTTATGTTTCTCAAGGGAATGCTCGGGAGGTGAAGTAAATGCCTATCAGTGCTTGGATAATGCTCTTGTTTGGCTGTGTAGTTCTCTATGGAGGATTAGGATATTGTTTGAATATAGCTATCAAAAATGGAAGAAATAAAAAGTAATATATAAAAGCCCTTATAAAAGCTCATTTTGGTTTAAAAACCAAAATGAGCTTTTATTTTAAGTATGTATAAAATTAACCGTATATGTATAAATTAACATATATATGCCAAGTTATTTCCTAACATTTATCGTAGGGGCTGTATCGGTAAAAAAAGATTTAAGTAAAAATAACTAACAGCAAATTAAATGAAATGCTTATAAATATTTCGTTTATGAAAGGCAAAGGATAGTAATTATGATAGTTATAAAACAAGGGATTGTAAAAGAGATAATGACTGAACATGATAATATCCAAGTAATACTAGTGGATGTTGAAGGCAGCACCAATAAAGCTATAAATTATGTCAATATTACAGGTAGACTAGAAAAAAATGAAAAAGTATTTTTAAACAATACGGCTGTATCATTGGGGTTGGGAACAGGCGGCTACGATTTTGTATTAAATGGCCAATCAACAAATATGATAAAACAGAGATATGATGGTCATATAATGAAGATGCGATATACTCCCATACAATTTAGCTGTTTAACTGTAGAAGAAAAAAACCATCAGTACAATGATATTTTTAATAAGTTTAAATCTCTAAACAAGATGCCCTGTATAATAGCCCCACTTCATAGCAGTATTGCACCTTTTGCTGCAGCCTTGAAATACATAAAGGGGATGAATGTAAAGATATCATATATTATGACGGAAGGTGGATGCTTACCATTGAGCTTTAGCAATACTGTAAGACAACTTAAAAGTAAGGGATTGATTGATCATACTATAACCTATGGCAATGCATTTGGCGGCGATTTTGAAACTATTAATATCTATACTGCATTGATAGCTGCAAAATATATAGCCAGTGCAGATGTCACTATTATTGCTATGGGACCGGGTATAGTAGGAAGTAATACTAGATATGGACATACAGCTGTAGAACAAGCAATAATCATTGATGCAGCCACTGCTATAGGAGGGAATACATTTACAATTCCTAGAATAGGCTTTTCAGATTCAAGGATACGCCATTTAGGGATCAGCCACCATTCAATAATAGTACTTTATGAGCTATGCATCAATCCATCAACGGTATGTTTCCCACTTATGAAAAAAGAAAAAATGAATTATATTTTAAATCAAATCAAAAAATATGCTATTCATAAAAAACATAACATTATTTTTCGAGACGGAAGTATAGTAAAGAATGCACTAAAATCATTCGAGCTAGAAGTAACTACTATGGGGCGAAATTTTAACCAAGAGCCCGAATTTTTTATGTCTGCAGGCAGTATGGCTCGGCTGATAAGTGATATAATATAAGGAACATTGAATAGGGGGCGAACAAATGGAACTATATGAGAAAACAATAGATTCAAAAAAGATATTTGATGGGAAAATCATAAAGCTGAAGGTAGATACAGTATTATTGCCGGATGGTAAAAAATCAACTAGAGAGATAGTTAACCATCCTGGTGCAGTAGCTATCTTGCCGTTAACTGATAAAAATGAATTGATAATGGTAAAGCAATACAGAAAACCTATAGAAAGAGTACTTTTGGAGGTCCCGGCAGGAAAACTTGATGAAGATGAGCTTCCAGAAGAATGTGCAGAAAGAGAATTGGAAGAGGAGACAGGATTAACCGCCGAAAAACTGATAAATCTTTCAAGTATTTATACTACTCCAGGATTTTCAGATGAGGTAATTCATTTATTTATTGCAACAGGTCTAAAAAAAGGAAGGGCAAATTCTGATGATGATGAATTCTTGGAGGTTGTAAAAATTCCATTTAATAAAGTAATGGAGATGATAGAACAAAACCTGATAATGGATAGTAAAACTATTAATTGCATACTATTAGCAAGGCATTATTTACCAGGCAATAACTTTTAAAAAGAAAAGACAAGACATATATACTATTCCCCCAGCATAAATATTTAAAGGGGTATACTCAGAGGAGGAAGTAAGCTATATGTCTCGTTTAAAAACCTTTATAGTAGAACACATAAGCAATCATTTAATGATATATATCATAGTATTTTTCTGCTTTGTTGCAGGCATATCTGCTGGTGCCTATACAGTAGGTTCTATCAGCAGTGAGCAAAAAGAAGAACTTTCAGATTTCCTTAAAAGTTCTAGTACAATATTGGATGATGACAGCCTGGATAATAATATTATTTTCAAACGTTCTTTAATCAATAACTTTCAGTCTCTGGGATTGATATGGATTTTAGGCATAACAATCATTGGGATACCGGCTATATTGATAGTGGTAGGAATAAAAGGCTTTATTATAGGATTTACTGTAGGTTTTTTAATCAATCAGATGAATTTTAAAGGGATTGTATTTGTTCTTTTATCAATACTTCCTCAAAATATTATATTTGTTCCTGCTACAATAGTCATGGGAGTAATGGCAATAAGCTATTCTTTATTTATTTTGCGTATTAAGAAGAAGGGAAAATGGGTGGATAAACAATTATTAAAACGCCAATTTTTATTATATATATTAGTGTTTTTTATTTTATCTATAATCTTTCTTTTAGGTTGTATTATGGAATCTTATATCGCTCCGTTTTTGATAAAATGGATGTCTTTTTAACTTTTAATTAATATTTAATGTTTTTTTTAGCAAAACTTGTTAATACTAAATAACAAATAATAATTTTAATTATTTAAAAGGAAAATTATAAAAAATGTTGAATATAATCATTATATACTGGTAGCATATAACATATTAAAAAGGAGTTATATATATGCATAGTTTTATTGAAGAGTTCGAAGAGCATTTAAAAAATGATAAACAACTTTCTGATAATACTCTTGACTCGTATAGCAGGGACATAAAACAATTTTTTGATTTTTTATGTGAAAATAATTTAACAAATGTATTAGATGCAAATAAAACCACCATAATTTCGTATGTACTGCAACTACAAAAGAACAAACAGGCTGCTTCTACAATATCAAGAAAGATATCGACTATAAGGGTATTCTTCAAATTTTTGAATGAAAAAAGGTATATTGACTCTGATCCCTGTGGCAATTTACCGGTGCCTAAAATAGAGAAAAAACCTCCTGAAGTTTTAACCAAAAAAGAGGTAGAATTACTGTTAGATCAACCTAAATGTGTTGATGCAAAGGGTATTAGGGACAAAGCTATGTTAGAGTTATTATATGCTACCGGAATAAGAGTATCAGAGCTAGTGGAATTGAAGATGGATCAATTAAATTTAAATCTGGGATACATAAAATGCATAAATCGCAACAAAGAAAGGGTAATTCCCGTAGGATCGGTATCTTTGAAATACATGAAACTTTATTTAGAACAATCAAGGGACAAGCTGAACAAAAATAATGAAATTGATAATATCTTTTTAAACTGCCAGGGAGGACAGCTTTCACGGCAGGGTTTCTGGAAAATAGTTAAATATTATACCAAGAAAGCGAATATAAAAAAAACAATAACACCCCATACATTGAGACATTCATTTGCAATACATCTTTTAAATAATGGTGCTGATCTAGAATCAGTACAAAAGATGCTTGGACATTCTGATATATCAACTACTCAGATATACACCCAAGTAACTGATAGCGATATTAAAAGAGTATATAAAAACGCACATCCAAGGGCATGATAGCCCTTTTATTATTTTTACTGCAAGAAAGGAATGACAGGCGACATGATTAAACGTGTAATTTTGATTGTTCTTGATAGTTTAGGAATAGGTGAATTGCCTGATGCATATCTTTATGGAGATGCTGGAAGCAATACTTTGAAAAACATTATAAAAAAACGTGGATATTTAAATATAGATAATATGTCTAAATTAGGTATTTCAAATATAGAAGGGATAGATTATCTTCCAGAAGAAAAAAATCCTGCTGGATTTTTTGGAAGATGTAAGGAAAAGTCTGCAGGTAAAGATACTACAACTGGACATTGGGAGATTGCGGGGATAATAGTGGATAAACCATTTCCAACATACCCTGAAGGATTTCCAAATGAAATCATAGAGACATTCATCCAACAGACAGGTTATAAAATATTGGGCAATAAACCTGCTTCTGGCACTCAAATAATAGAGGAACTGGGCCAGGAGCATATTAAAACAGGGTATCCTATCATTTATACCTCTGCCGATAGCGTATTTCAGATTGCAGCACATGAGCAGGTAATAAATATTGATGAATTATATAACATCTGCAGCACTGCCAGAAATATTCTTGTTGGGAAACATGGTGTGGCCCGAGTTATAGCACGGCCATTTATAGGAGAACCCGGCAGCTTTATTAGAACTAATAGAAGAAAAGATTTCTCTCTGTCGCCTCCTTCGCCTACAATGCTTGATTTTATCAAAGAATCTGATAAAAAAGTTGTCGGGGTAGGCAAAATAGAGGATATATTTAATAAAAAAGGGATAACTGAAGCTGTGCATAGTAAAGATAATTCAGATGGAATAGATAAGACAATAGAATATATAAAAATGAATTTTGAAGGGCTTATATTTACAAACTTGGTTGACTTTGATATGAAGTATGGACATAGAAATGATGTGGAGGGTTATGCTCGGGCGATAGAAGAGTTTGATAGAAAATTGCCCAAGATAATAAATAATATGAATGATGATGATATTCTTATATTAACCAGCGATCATGGCTGTGATCCTACAACTGATAGTACAGACCACTCAAGAGAGTATTCTTTTTTGTTGGGATATGGACATAAAATCAAAAAGGGCGTAGATTTAAAAACTCGAAACACTTTTTCCGATATAGGACAGACTATTTGTTCCCTTCTAGGTGTTAAAAAGCTTTCTGTAGGAGAAAGCTTTGCAAATATGATATTACCGTCCTTAAAATAAATCAGGAGGATGAGAGAAATGTATGACAGGGCTTACAATTATATCAAACAAAGGATTGACAAACCCCCTAAAGTAGCCATTATATTAGGTTCAGGTCTGGGGGAACTGTCCAGGCAAACAAAATCTGATGTGACTATTGATTTTAGTGATATACCCGGCTTTGCAAAAGCAACTGTAGAAGGACATAAAGGCCAGTTTATTTTTGGGGAATTATATGATAAATATCTTATGGTAATGAACGGAAGATTGCATTATTATGAAGGGCATAGCATGAAAGATATAACTTTTCCCATAAGACTAATGAGAAAATTGGGCATTAAAATCGTCATAATAACCAATGCCGCAGGAGGGATAAACAGAGCATTTAAGCCGGGAGATCTGATGATAATCAAGGATCATATAAATTTAATGGGAACCAACCCCTTGCTAGGTAAAAACATGGATCAGTTTGGTCCAAGATTTCCCGATCTTTGCAACACATATGATAGAGAACTTATATCTATGGCAAAAAAATGTGCAGACAAAATCGGCCTAAATATAAAAAGTGGTATATATGCTGCAATGAGCGGGCCAAGCTATGAAACACCGGCAGAAATAAAGATGCTGTCTTGTATAGGGGCAGACGCAGTAGGTATGTCCACGGTTCCGGAAGTAATTGTTTGTGCACACTGTGGAATAAAAGTTTTGGGTATTTCATGCATTACAAATATGGCTGCAGGGATATTGGATAAACCTTTAAGTCACCAAGAAGTTTTAGATACTGCTGATCGTGCGAAAGATGATTTCATCGGTCTTATAAAGGCCGTTGTAAATAACCTAGATATTAGATATTAGGAAGAGAAACCTGCATAATTCAGGAGGTAAGACTATAATGAGAATGTATGATATTATTCTAAATAAAAGAGAAGGAAAAAAACTAACTACAAAAGAGATTGAATATTTTGTTGACAACTATATAAAAGGAGCTATACCTGACTATCAAGCTGCCTCTTTGTTGATGGCCATATTTCTAAACGGGCTCAGCAAAAAAGAAACTATAGACTTAACATATTCAATGGCTAAATCAGGGGAAATAATTGATTTATCATGTATACAAGGTGTGAAGGTGGATAAACACAGTACAGGTGGCGTGGGAGACAAGACTACCCTTATAGTAGGCCCTATAGTTGCCTCCTGTGGTATCCCTTTTGCAAAGATGTCAGGCAGAAGTTTGGGACATACAGGTGGTACTATAGATAAGCTTGAATCAATAGATGGATTTAAGGTGAATTTATCCAAAGAAGACTTTATCAAAAATGTAAATAAAAATAAAATCAGCATAATAAGCCAAAGTCAGGATATAGCACCTGCTGACAAAAAATTATATGCTTTGAGGGATGTTACCGCTACAGTTGATAGCCTACCTTTGATTGCTAGCAGTATAATGAGCAAAAAGCTAGCATCTGGTTCAGATGCTATATTGTTGGACGTAAAAGTAGGTAACGGAGCTTTTATGAAAAAGCTTGATGAGGCGATAGAACTTGCAGAAATAATGGTAGAGATAGGCCAAGCTAACGGAAAACCCACAATAGCATTGATTACAGATATGAACCAGCCCCTTGGCAAAGCTATCGGCAATTCTGTTGAAGTGGCAGAAGCAATAGATACCCTGGTTGGAGAGGGACCTGATGATTTAAACAGGTTATGTACCATAATCAGTGCATACATGCTTTTATTATCAGGTGTTTCAAAGAGCCTTACAGAGGCAAAGATAATGGTAAAAAACGCAGTAAAACAAGGAAGTGCTATAAAAAAATTCGAACAGTTTGTTTGTTCTCAAGGAGGCCATATTGACATAGATAATTTTCGCGCCCAATCAGCTGATCACATAGTGCCAATAATATCAAATAAAAGTGGTTATATACATACCATTGATACATATGGAATAGGAATGAGTGTAAAAAGTTTAGGTGCAGGCAGGGATAAAAAGGAAGATCCTATAAATTACTCAGTTGGTTTGGTTTTAAATAAAAAGGTAGGCGATTGTATAAAACAAGGAGATATATTAGGAAATGTATACTCAAACGACAAAGCCAAGGCAGAAAATGCGATAAATTCAATTATCAATTGCATAAGAATAGATAATATTAAGCCAGTACCTACCAAATTAATTTATGGTTTGGTAGATGAACACGGATATAAAGTAATTGAATAACATCCTCCGATTATGGATAGTCTAAAAATATATAGTATTAAGGAGGATGTGTATGGAAAAAACAAGGAAAATATTTGTGTTTTTTCTTTTGACTATTTTTTTATTTAACATCAATTGTTTTGCGTCAGCTCAAGAAATTGAGCTGGAATCTAAATC
>JAQVDB010000004.1 GCA_028698525.1 Clostridia bacterium | reverse complement strand
AGTTACAAAGGTACGATAGAAAGTATTTTGCTCCCTTGATAGAAAGACAGACAAAAAGGGTTGATGAAAAGTCGATGGATATAAAACAGCGTCAAAATAATTTTAAAGAAGTAGAACTTTCTCTTTCCCAAAAGGAAGCAGTGGATGAAGCATTGCGATGTATGCGTTGTGATGTAAAACAATGAAAGGGGTGAAACAGCATGATAGAAAATATCACTTTACAGATAGATGGTGAAAGCATAACTGTGCCGGAACAAAGTACTGTATTGGAAGCTGCAAAAAAGGTGGGAAATAACATACCCACATTATGTCATATGGAAGAAACTGGGGGTATAGGAGCTTGTCGTATTTGTGTTGTAGAGATAGAAGGCGCCAAAACTTTAATGCCCGCTTGTATTACTAATGTATGTGAAGGAATGAAGGTAAAAACCGGAACTGCCAGAGTAAGAAATGCTAGGAGGACAATACTTGAGTTGATGCTTTCAAATCATGAAGGTGACTGTCTTACCTGTTCCAAGAGCGGAAAGTGTGAGCTGCAAAAATTGTGTGAAGAGATGGGTGTAGATAGGGACCGGTACAAGGGTGAAAAAAGCAAAAAAGTGTATGATGATAGCAGTCCTGCTATTATAAGGGATTCCGGGAAATGTATTTTATGCAGGAGATGTATAACCCAATGCAGCCAGGTACAGGGGGTGCATTCCATTACAATTCTCAAAAGGGGTTTTGATACAGTAGTTGCACCGGAAGGATTGCATAGCTTGATGGATGTATCATGTGTCCAGTGCGGACAGTGTACGCTGGCGTGTCCTACAGGAGCGATCACCGAAAAAAGTTATATAGACCAAGTCTGGGCAAATTTAGAGGATGCTGATAAACATGTGGTTGTGCAGATTGCTCCCGCTGTGCGAGTGGCATTGGGAGAGGAGTTTGGCATGCTGCCAGGCTCTATAGTGACCGGTAAAACTGTTTCTGCCCTTAAGAGGATGGGGTTTGATAGAGTATTCGATACCAACTTCAGCGCTGACTTGACTATAATGGAAGAAGGTCACGAGCTGATAGAAAGGATGGAGACAGATCAGCCTTTGCCCCTGATTACTTCCTGTAGCCCGGGCTGGATAAAGTATTTAGAACATTTCTATCCTCAAATGACATCCCATCTTTCAACATGTAAATCTCCACAGCAGATGTTCGGAACGATAATAAAGACTTATTATGCTCAAAAGTTCAACATCCCTCCTAAAGATATTTATACTGTTTCAATAATGCCATGTACTGCAAAGAAATATGAGTGTGAACGTCCGGAGATGAATTCCAGCGGGCATAAGGATGTAGATGCAGTGCTTACAACAAGGGAATTGGCCAAAATGATAAAAGAAGCCGGAATAGACTTCAGTAAGTTACAAGACCATTCTTTTGACCTTCCCTTCAGTCAAGGCACAGGCGCAGGTGCAATATTTGGAAGTTCGGGGGGTGTCATGGAGGCTGCTGTTAGAACTGCCTATGAATTGCTGACCGGGGAAAAGTTAAACAAACTAGATTTTGATCAAATAAGGGGCATGGAGGGGATAAAGCAAAGTACTATAAATATAGGTGAAAGGCAATTAAAGGTTGCGGTAATAAACGGACTGAGTAATGCAAAGAAGATATTGGAAGCGGTAAGCAAAGGAGAACAGTATCATTTTGTAGAGATAATGTGTTGTCCTGGAGGATGTTTAGGGGGCGGAGGGCAGCCTATCTCAAATGATAAAAATATAAAAGAAAAGAGAATGAGGGCAATTTATCAGATTGATAAAACATTGCCTATAAGGAAATCTCACGAAAATCCTGCCATAAAGGAGCTGTACAGCAACTATCTGGGCAGACCCCTGGGTGTAATGTCCCATAAGCTGCTGCATACCACTTACTGTCAAAGGAGCAGGTTTTAGAGAGGCTATAGCCTCTTTTTTTTAGAAATTTTTACAACTAGAAAATGAATATAATTTCAGCTATAATATATTATGTAAACCTATGGGATGGTGTAATGCTTTTTGACGTCGTAGAGAGGAGGTATTTGCTAAATGAATAAAAAAAAGAAGATTTTGCTCATGGTGGTGTTGGTTGTAGTAGTGGCGAGTATTATGTTTGTTTATAATATATATAATAATCAACATGAATATATAACATATAATGAATTTATCAGCCAGTTGGGCAAGCAAAAAATAGATAAAGTATATCTTTCAGAGGGCGATAAGATAAAGGTGCTAGATAAAGATGGGACTCTATTTATCACTGACAATCCTAGAAAGCAAGACTTTAAAGAAATGCTGCTTTTGAAAGGAGTGGCAGTACAGGAGAAGGGTTATGAGTTCCAAATTCAATCTATATTAGGAACTGTGTTTTTTATCGGTACGATTGTTTTTTTGATGTATTATCTTTCCAAAAGGTCAGGCGGGATGGCTTCTAACAATATTTTAAAGATGTCATCGGCAGAAAAGACAGTTCAGGACAATGTTCAGATAAAGTTTGAGGATGTTGCAGGAAATTATGAGGCAAAACAGAGCATCAGAGAGTTGATAGATTTTATCAAAAATCCTGATAAATATTCAGTGTATGGCGCCAGACTACCCAGAGGCATAATACTTTACGGGCCACCGGGCAATGGAAAGACTTTACTTGCCAAGGCCTTGGCCGGGGAAGCGGGAGTTCCCTTTTATGCAGTGTCGGGTTCTGATTTTGTGCAGGTATATGTAGGGGTAGGAGCAGCCAGAATAAGAAATCTTTTCAAAAAAGCGCGACAGGCTGGCAAATGTGTTATTTTCATAGACGAAATAGATGCATTAGGCAAAAAGAGGGGCAGCGGTACAGATGGTGCCGGTGACGAAAAGGACCAGACATTGAATGCATTGCTCACAGAAATGTCCGGTTTTAATGAAAACGAAGGAATAGTGGTTGTCGCCGCTACAAACCGTCTCGATACTTTGGATGAGGCTCTTTTAAGACCGGGAAGATTCGATAGGCATGTGGAAATAAGGCTACCTGATGTAAATGAGCGTCTTGAGGTGCTCAAACTACATTCAGCAAACAAGCCGTTATCGGATAAAGTGGATTTAAAGGAAATCGCCAAACAGACTGTGTATTTTAGCGGTGCACAACTGGAAAATATGTTGAATGAGGCTGCAATCGTAGCTGCTGAAAGAGAAAGCCATGAAATAGATATGGTTGATTTGGATAAGGCCTTTTATAAAGTGGTAGCGGGAGATGAAAAAAAGGACAGGAGTACGATAGATATGCAGGATAGAAAGATCACTGCTTATCACGAGGCCGGACATGCCCTTGTTACAAAGATTATTGCTCCTGACAATACAGTCTCTAAGATAACGATAATTCCCAGTACAAAAGGTGCAGGAGGATTCAGCATGAACATACCCCCGGACAGAATGTACAGCACTAAATCTGAGATGGAAAACAATATTAAAATATCTATCGCTGGAAGGGCTGCCGAAGAGATTGTATTTGGCGAGCAAAACATCACATCAGGGGCATACAATGATATTGAAAAAGCTACCGATATATTGATGAATATGGTGAAAAGATTTGGGATGTATCGGGATACAGGTCTTTTGAATTATGATATTATGTATAAGAATAGTCTGCATGTTAATATAGATGGGGATATAGTTAAATATTGTAAGGAAAGGATGCAAAGTTTTTATACTCAGGTAAAAGCCCTTTTGAATAAAAACATCCATGTTCTTGATAAAATCGCCGAAAAGCTATTGGCGAAGGAAACGATAAACGAAAAAGAATTAAATGAGATCTTAAGCCAAACAAAAAAGAGTGCTTGAGGAATATATACTATCTATTGTAGAACACAAGTCAAAGAAATTCATGCTGAAATATAAAAGTATATTTGACAATAAATTTTTTAAAAGTTATAATTTATAATACACAGATCCACAGAGTTATCTATATTATAATTAAGAGGATTGATAGGTGGAAAAATATACTTCTTTTCAAGGAAAGTATACTGTTATATAATAATAAATAAAAGATGAGTTTATCCTGGGATGTGCGAAATTCCTGCAAATTTCAACCGACATTGATAATATGGGAGCTCGGGTTTGTCTATGGATGTCCTGCCTTGAGAGAGGACGACAGAAGTAGGGAGCAGAGCACCCACCTGCGAGAGAAGCGGGTATGAAATATGCAGGATTCGGCATCGCGGGACAATTAAAAACCCTCATATTTAAATATGAGGGTTTTTATAATTCACTAAACTGTTATTTCAAGTTATAATATTATTGGATAGAATATTTTTGATTAAATAATGAAAATACGGGTGCTACTTATGGGTGAAATAAATATTAAATTGAATCAGTTGGTATCAGCGCTTTCTTTGTCATTAGACCTTGCTGAAAATAGGGTATATGAACATGGCAGAAGAACTGCTTACATTGTTTTAAATATTTTACAAGCTTTGGACTTAAAAGACAGTCTGAAAGCCAAGATATATTATTCTGCATTACTACATGATATTGGGATGGCAGGTGCTTTGTCCTATGTGCATATAAATAATTTCCATGACAACCCCAAGTTTTTAGAACTCCATTGTGAATTAGGTTATGAGATTGCAAAACAACTTCCATTTGACGAGGAATTTGGTCAGTATATTCTTTATCACCATGAAAGATGGGATGGAAAGGGAGCAGATAGGTTGCAAGGAGACCAAATCCCTATAGGATCCCAGCTGATATTTATTGCAGATAGATTTGACATTGCCTTTTGTACTGTTAAACAAATGAGTTTATTCCAAAAAAAGTTAAAACTAAAGGAGTGGCTGGACAGTAACAGGTCAAAGCTGTTCAATCCGGAATATGTTGATATTTTATTATACATAATGGAAAAGGATAGTTTTTGGTTGGATTTAAATTCACATGAGTTAAAGCATATACTTTACAATATAGAACCTGAACAGAATGCCATAATAAATATAGAGCAGTTAGAAAAGATTTCTAATGCCTTTGGTGTCATCGTTGACAATAAGAGCAATTTTACATTTCAGCATTCAGCAGAATTATCCCATATAAGTGGTAGAATAGCAAAACATATGGGATATAGCGATTTTACTGCTAAAAAGATAAAGATAGCTGCTAATTTACATGATTTAGGCAAATTGGCAATTCCAAATGATATACTGGATAAGAAGGGCAAATTGAACCAGGAGGAGTTTACCATCATAAAGTCTCATCCATACTATACAAAGCTTATATTGGATGAAATTGAGGGTATTGAAGATATATCGGAATGGGCTGCAAATCACCATGAAAAACTGAATGGCCAAGGCTATCCAAGAAGGTTGAACAATGAGAATTTAACGGATATGGATCAGATAATTGCGGTATCAGATATTTATCAAGCTCTTATTCAGAGAAGACCCTATAGAGACTCTTTTGACAAAGCAGAAGCATTAGATATAATTGAACATATGGTAAAAGATGGTCTTTTGAGTTCTAAAATATATAATGCTTTGAGAGAAGTTGTTTAAAATATATATAATGAGCACACACTAATTAAAAACTGGAGATGTGCTATGGAAAAGATATGTCCTATATGTAATGGTCTTTATGAGTTAGAAGAATACTGTCCTAAATGTGGAAATAAGATGAAGACTGCAGGTGCAATTCAAGATTTTTACGGACCATACAGCCCTTATATGGGAAAAGAGTTTTATCAGGATTTGCCCGATTATAGATGTATTCATTTGATACATTGTTCAAACTGTGGCTATGACAAGAGGATAGAAGTCAGCATGGTTGAAATGTAAATAAATTAAATATAGATAAGGGGGAACGTTATAATGGATTTTAAAAACTTTAATGAGTTAGAGGCTTTAAAGCTTGCAATAAATACTGAAAGGGGAGGAATTAAATTTTATCAGCAAGCTTTGGACAAAGTAAATGATGATAAAGCAAAGGAACTCCTAGAAAAGTTGATAGAAGAGGAGAAAAATCATGTTAGGATCTTTACAGATCTATATGAAAAGTTTTCAAATTTTGATGATAATTATTTATTTGATCCTGAATATGCTCCTTATTTTGAATCCCTTGCAAAAACTAATATATTTTTTGGACAAGGCTCTTTAGAGGATAAGCTCAAGAGCATAAATAATGTTATGGATGTATTTGCTATTTCGATACGGGCAGAAAAAGATTCCATATCCTTTTATGAGGAGATGGCTCATTATACTAAAGACAAAGATGCCAGACAAGCCTTTGAAGCCTTGGTAGCAGAAGAGAAAACACATATAAAAGATATAAAGAAGCTGATGGCTGATATAATAACCGGTTGACTAGTTCTTCCGGTTATTATGCTTTATCCAGGAGTATTGATATTATTTATAAATATGGATGAACAGATTTTATTATAGTTCCCAAATTTGATATAATATACCTATAAAGCAAATATATAGATAAAAACCCTGATTATGAATATTTTTACAAGTGGTGTGTAATGTAGTACTTTGCGTTGATGTTTGGTGTAAACGGAAAAATATGCGAAGGGATGAGAGGAGAATGAAGACGACAAAACAAGGGGTAGTAGAAATATTAACCTTTGGAGGCTTTGATATCCGATATAATGGCAGTTCTCTATTGGATGACATGGGCCGCTCATACAGGATTCTAGATTTATTGAAATATTTTGTTTCTTTTAAAGGTAGAAAATTATTGCCCGATACTATTATGAATGACCTTTGGGAGCAAGAAGATTTTAATGATCCTAAAAATGTTCTTAGGACGCATATTTTTAGACTTAGAAAAATGTTAGAGCATCTCCAACGCAAAACTGGAATATCGGAGGTTTTATTCGATATTTATTTTTCCAATGGATATTATATATTTAATGTAGGGAAAAAGTGCATAATAGACTATGAAATATTTGAAATGATTATTGATAAAGCGGATAAAAACCGTGAATCAGGTTATTTGGACGCAAAAGGATATAGACAGGCTATATTCTTGTATAGAGGAGAATATATGGAGGGGCGTAATTGTGGTGACTGGATTATACCTATAAGAAATCGATATAATTGAATATATATTAAGTCTATAATAAAATTTATAGAAAATTTAAAATCTTATAATAGAGATAATGATATTATAGAAATTTGCGAAGAAGTTCTGATGATTGAACCGTATGAGGAAGTATTGAATATTTTTTATATGGAAGCTCTATTGAAAACAGGTCAAACCAAACAAGCAATGAGCCATTATGAATATATTACATATAAGTTGTATAAAGAACTAGATATAAAACCTTCTCATTCCATGGAAAGGATATATAAAAAGATACAAACAGAAAATGAGGAAAAAGAAATCAGCGATTTGTTTTTTATTGAAAAAAGACTGGTGGAACAGCTGGAAGAATGGGAAGGAGCATTGTTTTGCGACATAGATTACTTTAAATTTCTGTATAATCTAGAAAGAAGAAGAGGCATACGGTACGGAGCCAATTCCTGTTTATGCTTAATAACAATTTCTTGTTCGGATAATATAGATCCACCCTCTGACAAGCTAAATTGGGCGATGGATAAATTAAAACAGGTATTGCTCTTTCGATTGAGAAAAGGAGATGTTTTTTCTTTTTGGAACCAAAGCCAAGTGATCGCTATTCTATCAGAGATTGAACGAGATAATTTAACCATGATAAGCAAAAGAATTGAGAAGAGCTTTAAAGATAAGGTAAAAGATCATTTGTTTGTTTTACAATTTAAATTTCGATCGATAATATCCACAAAAAAGTTTGCTTAAAATCCCGGTTTTACCGGGATTTTTTCTGTAATCAATTTGTAATTGGTTTAAAATTACAAATTGATTTTTTTTTAATTAGGTTGAAGTCTATTTGAGCGAGACTTGAAACGACAGAATGTTATCATCTAATCAAGCATGGCATATAGGGTAGAACGAGCAATTGACTGCATTTTTCAGGGCTTAAAAACACTAAATTTGAGGATGAATGGAGGTGATACCGTTTATGAGGAAAATAAAAGTATCGTTGGTCTATTTAATATTAACAGTTTTGATCGGATCGATAGGGTTTCCCATAGTTTCTTATGGTAGCGAATCAAGTCCGGAGTTATCATCAGAACAATTGTTGAGCCTAGAAACAACAGAACCGGATGGGCAGTTATCTCAAACGGAAGAGTTAGCTCAAAAGGACGATGATAAGCAGGAACAGCAATGTGAACAAGAACAAGAGCCCGAGCAACCAAATCCTTCTTTTAAGATAAATATTGTTGCAAAACAGGATTTATACCGTGCAGGGGATACAGCAAAATATTCAATAAAGATTATAAACGATGGGAATGTCGATCTAGAGGATGTAGTAATAAAGGACACGCTTATAGGCATGGAAAAGAAAATTGAGACATTGACTGTAGAAGCAGAGCACAAGTTTGAGATAGCATATAGCATACCGTCAATTTATCGAGGAAAATCTATTTCAAATAGAGTTTTAGCCAGTGGACGATATTTAGGACGAAGAGTAGATGGAAAAGACGAGGTTATAACCAAAGTATGTCCTAACTGGTTTATTGAAGAAGATGAATCAACAATTAACAGCAAAGGCCCGATAGCTACTGATAGCACGGAAGCAAATTCGGTTAAGACTAAAAGCGTTCAATTAGACAGTGTTCAATATCCAGATACAATCCAAGTGGACAAAGAAGCCCATGCTATACCGGGATGCAGAACCTATGAGGTAAATCTGAACATAACAGGGACCCCTCCTCCCAAACCTATTGATGTAATACTGGTTTTAGACAGATCAGGAAGCATGAATTCAGGCAGCCCTTCAGCCATGTATTATGCTAAACAGGCTGCCAGAAGTTTTGTACAAAAGGTGTTGGAAAATCCTAATAACAGGGTGGCGGTGGTGAGTTATGCTTATGAGGGGAAGTGGGCGTGGTGGCCTCCAGGTTTTGTAGGAGATTTAGGTAAAGATACTACAATTAATTGTGGTTTTGAAAACAATATAAATGATGTGGAGAATGCTATAGACAATATAGTCCCGGATGGCGGAACGAATACAGAGGCAGGTTTTGTACGGGCAAGGAATCTAATGACTGCTGATGGAAGGTCAGATGCAAATAAAGTTATAGTGATGTTGACTGACGGCGTTCCCACTTCAAGTATAGGCAATTACTATGGGCCTAATGAACCTGCCCAGCATAATGATCATACCGAGGCTGCTTATAAAGCAGGGCAGAGCTGTTTTGATATAGCTAGGGTGTTTACGGTAGGACTTTTAAACGAGGTTCCTCAGGTGAGTTTGGCAGTTGCTAGAGATACCCTTCGACGGGCACAAAACGCTGGTTATTATGAGACATTTTCTGCCGCCGACCTTTCTGATATATACGATGATATATCGGAACAGCTTGGTCATTCTGCTAAAGATGCAGTTGTGACAGATGTCATAAGTGAACATTTTGATTTAGTGCAGGACAGTTTTCAAACTGATCCGCAATCTGCAGTAGAGTATGACGAAAGCACACGCACCATTACATGGGCTCCGGGGACTATAATCAATGAGGCTAATTTAACTTATAGTATAAAGGCTAAAAGGACTTTTCCAGGTGGAGAAGATGTGCCTACCAATGATTGGGCAAGACTGAATTATACTGATGTGAATGACAACCAAGGGCAGACTAAGGATTTCCCAATACCTAAAGTGGATGTTCAGTCTCCTCTCAATGTAGATGCTGGGCCGGACAGAGAGATAATATGGGGAGATACTATCGGAATAGGAGATAACCTCCAGGTAACATGGGGATATCCTCCATACAATTACAAATGGACCTGTGATACCGACCCGGAATGGGAATCCACAGGACAAAATCCCTCAGTAAACCCGGATAAAGATACAACTTATACAATAACAGTTACAGATCAATACGGATGCACAAAGCAGGATACAGTTCTTGTTAAAGTGAAAAAAGGTAGCTTGACCATAACCAAAACTGTCCAAAATGAGAACACTGACAGGAAGTTTTCCATTTGGATTTACGGTCCTCAAGATAGAAAGTGGGCAGTGCTATTGCAAAATGGAGAAACGGCTACAATAAATAACCTGAAACCCGGCAGCTATACAATAAAAGAGGTTGTGCCTATGAATTTCCAAAAACTAGGTGAAGATCAGGATATAGTTGTTATAACCAGGGAGAATTTGGATGTAAGTATGACTATAACGAATAAGAAAGTCAATGATAAATGGTTCTATGACGAAGATGAAGTAATTAATAGATTCAATGTAAGGCTTTTAAATTGAGACACGGGGCGATGAAATGCTTGATAGATGCAAAAACAGAATATTTCCAGTAGTGAGTAAATTGGCGTTTCTAGCGCTTATAATTATTGGCTTGATAGTTGGTTTCTATCTGATAAAGGAATTTGATCCGAATAAAATCCTATCGTTAAATGACTATAGAATGTATGTGGTGAAAAGCGGGAGCATGAGCCCTACTATAAGGGTTGGAAGTCTTATCTTGGTTAAAGGCGTACACTATAACAACATTAAAGAGGGAGACATAATAACATATTCCGGAAAAAGTTCAGAGGCTGTAACTCACAGAGTGGTAGGGATTGAAAATCACACTGGGATAAGCTTTACAACAAAAGGAGATGCCAATGATACACCAGACCCTTTACAGGTAGAATCCAACCGATTGTTGGGTAAGGTAGTATTTTGTATACCCTACATAGGTAGAATTTTTGATTTTTTAAAAACCAAGATAGGTTTTGTCGCACTAACCATCATCATGCTTGCGATAATTGTATTGCCAGATTTATTTATAAAGTTTAGGAATATAAAAAAATAAGATTAAAGGAGATGTTTATATGAAAAAGAGAATAGTTTTGATAATTTCATTGGTTGCATTGGCATCCTTGTTGGTGATAGGAGGTACCATGGCGTGGTTCACCAATATCCCTGATCCAGTATTTAATAAATTTACCGCAGGTAGTGTCAAGGTGGAAGTAAATGAACACGATTTCCAGGATATAGAAAACTGGAATCCCGGTGATGTGACCGATAAAGAGGTGAGCGTTATAAGCAATGGTTCAAAAGCTACATATGTTAGGGTCGCCCTTACACCTACTTGGAGCAATGATGAATCAGTAGACAATGTTAAATTATACCTTAACACACAAGACTGGTTATTCTTTGATGAAGACCAAGATGGATTGCCTGACGATGGATATTACTATTATAAAGATATCTTAAATCAAGGTGATGAGACAAATAATCTTTTGACTAAGGTTGAGCTCATAGGGGATGCTACAGGCAATGATTATCAAGATGCTACCTTGACAATTAAGGTGGATGCCCAAGCTGTACAGGCGTCTAACGATGCATATAAGGATGTATGGGATTTAGAAGTTTTACCGACAGGTGTGGAACAATTTGGTACAGCCCATTAAACTCTGGATGTTACCCCTTTAATAAAGGAGGGGAAATATTATGATAAAAAGGGGTTTATGTTTAGGAGCAACTATATTTATATTGTCTTTTTTAATTGTACTGCTACCCATCAACTTTCAGAAAGCAAATGCATCAGATTTAGAGATTATAGGTAGTCAAGACGGTATTGCAGTAAAACCGCAAGGTGAGAAATTTTTCGATTTAAACAATTTAAATCCCGGGGACACCAAGACAGCTATGTTAAGCATAAAAAGTGTATATCGAGATCCATTTGATTTATATATGAGGGCAGAAAGAGTAGGGGAAGAACAGGAATATGATCTTTTTAATCAACTTAAACTTAAAGTGAATTATGATGGAACCTTAATTTTTGATGGCTCCATGACAGATTTTGCACGATCTAATATAAGTTTAGGTAGAATAAACAAAAATGACCACAAGCATCTTTTAGCTGAAGTATATCTGCCAGGCCGTGAAACAGGGAATGAGTTCCAAGGGAAAACCGTTGATGTAAGGTGGATATTCACCGCTCAATCCCTCACTTCTCCAGATGAAATAGTGGATATTGAAGATGAAGAAGTGCCTATTGGAGGAATAAAGTTTCCCGAAAGCCAGGAAGGAGCAGATAAAAAAGGTATCCCCAAAACAGGTGATAAAACATCTATATTAATATATGCAATGGGATTTATATTGGCTTTGATAGGAACCAAGATGGCAGTTAAAAGTAAAAACTAGCTGAGAGAGATATCCTCTCAGCTTTTTTATGTCTGTTCAATCTCCGATCAGGATCGGTTCATTGTCTGATGATGCTATATATGTTATAATGTCTCCGTGCTGGGAGGTGTTTGTGGTGGAATTTTCTAGATTTTTAAGACAAATAGAGTTTATAGCGGAAATCGATAAATTAAAAGAGATATACAGACAGAATGTTAAAATCAACAGTCTGGAGAGAGAAAATGATGCGGAGCATTCATGGCATATGGCGGTTATGGTTGTCCTGCTTAAGGAATATTTCATAGATCAGGATGTAGATATTTTAAAGGTTATAAAAATGGTATTGGTACATGATTTAGTAGAAATAGATGCAGGGGATACATTTTGTTATGACGAGAAAGGAAATCAGGACAAAGCTGAAAGAGAAAATAAAGCAGCACAAAGGATATTTAATATATTGCCTGAAGACCAAGCCGATGAGTTATGGAAGCTTTGGAGAGAATTTGAAGAGATGAAGACCCCTGAAGCACGTTTTGCAGCTTGTATGGATAGATTCCAGCCATTTATATTGAATTCCAGAACAGAAGGACATACTTGGCAAAAACCCGGGGTGAACAGTCGAAAGCTTTTGAAAAGAGTAGGGGTCTTGGAGCAAAATGCACCTGTGCTCTGGGAATATGTAAATTCAAGAATAGAAGAATTTATCGATAAAGGATATCTGAAAAGGTAGATATCCTTTATTTTGGTTTAGCGTTCTCTAAATAACTGTCAAGGTCAAGTTGATCATGCTCATTGAAGAATATCTTATAGCTCATATTTAAAAATATAATCACTGTGAGGGATACGCTGCCTAGTATGGTGAGCATAATGGCTATCTGGTATTTTATTGCGATTAGCGGAGATATCCCTGATAGAATTTGGCCTGTCATCATTCCCGGTAAGAATACTATTCCCATGCCCACCATTGAATTGATGGTGGGTAAAATGGCAGAATCGAATGAATTATTTATTATGTGTTTGGAAGCTGTTTTTGGGGTTGCACCCAGCATGAGTGCTGATTCTATCATATCTTTTTGATTTACCATCCCATCTATCAGTTTGTTTACTCCTAAGGATATTCCTGTCATGGAATTTCCAATCAACATCCCGGCTATTGGGATAAAGTACCTAGGCTCATACCAAGGGAGCAGGTTGATTACAACCAAAATAAAGTATATAAGGCTGATGAGTGTTCCTGAGACCATGGATAGGGCAATTATTTTTTTTATCTTTATAGACAGATTCAATTTTACTCTTTTGAATATGTTATATACTGCGAATGTTTCCATTACAGTTAGTAATAAGAGGGTGTATATGGGATGGCTATTTTGGAAAAAGTATGTAAGTATATAACCTGTCATGATCAATTGTAAAGTCATTCTAACCGATGAAATCAGGATTTCTTTTTCCCTAGGTATATGTCTTAACTTTACTATAATTATCAATAATATTAAAAATATATACGCGGCCATCATTTGCCAAAACGAAAGGTCGATAACATTATCCATTAGCAAGTTCTCCTTTACTCTGAAATTTTTCCTTTTTCAATGGGAATAGTGATATCTGCGTAAGCTTGTGATATATCGTTTGAATGTGTGACCATCACCAGAGTTTTATTATTTCTCTTTATAAAATCGATCATGTTGCCTATAACCATATGTTCTGTATTTTGATCCAGTGCTGACGAGGGCTCATCTAACAAAACCACATCAGGTTTCATCAATATGATTCTTCCAAGTGCTAGCCTTTGACTTTCCCCTCCTGATAATTTGTCTGCATCTTCATCTAAAGGTTTGTCCAACTCAACTGTTTTTAAGGCATAAAACAGTTGAGAATCATCCACCAGTGGTTTTTCAGAGAATTTTAATCCTATCATCAAATTATCTTTAATTGTGCCTGGAAAAATAATAGGGTTTTGTGGAAGCATAACTATTTGGCGTCTTAATTCTACGGAATTTATTTTGCTGATAGGACGATTTTTATAGTATATTTCCCCTTCTGTATAACTTATCATTTTATTGAGCAGCTTTAAAAGAGTGGTTTTCCCGCTTCCGCTTTTGCCTACTATGCATGTTATTTTGTTGGAAGGGATTGTCAACTGCTTGATGTCTAAAATTTCTTTGTATTTAACATTTTCTAATCTAAACAAAGAGTTTTCCCCTTTCAAATTACTTTTATTTATAAATTTGATCATCTATCAATCCAAATAAAAAATTCTAGTACAGCGTTTAGATAATATTTTCCCACCAATACTAGCTATTGTCAATCATATAAACAGTGATTTTTATAGGCAATTGATTTAGTTGACAATGATTGAGTATATTGACATAATCAATATATGTCAATATTAGCGACGTATATTAAGGAGGAGAAGCTGTATGTTAATTAGATTTATAAAGGATTTATGGGAAACTGCTAGAAATGTCGTTCCAATAATAGTAGTGCTTATAACTCTGCAGACTGTAGTGATGAGAAAGGAAATAAGTGATATAAAAGTATTCATTTTAGGTTGTATATTCAGTATTTTGGGCCTCCATTTATTTTTAAAAGGAGTAACAACAGCTCTCATTCCATTGGGAGAAGGAGTAGGAAGAGGTCTTATCCAACTGGAAAGAAAATATTTGATCGTTGTCTTTGCTTTTATGCTGGGATATGCATCTACACTTGTTGAACCTGCGTTAAAAGCGCTTGCGTTGGAAGTAGAAGAGATATCGATAGGTGCTATCCCTGAAAAAGTGCTTATCAACACAGTTGCTGTAGGATTTGGTATTGGATTATCCATAGGTATTGCTAAAATATTGAACAATATACCTACCAAGAAAATTTTAATTCCTCTTTTAGTCATAACTTTAATACTCACATATTTTGCGCCGGATGAATTTGTAGGAATAGCGTTTGATTCAGCCAGTGCTACCACAGGTCCTGTAAATATTCCTATAAACATGGCTCTTGCCATGGGGCTGGCAAAGATACTAGGGGAGGTAGATCCGCTGCTGAATGGGTTTGGCATTATAGGACTTACTTCCATGGGAACTGTTTTGACAGTACTTTCACTTGGGATATTTATGAGATAGGAGGGATTTTGTATGGATGTAAAAGCAATTTTTGTAATAGTAGAACGTGGAAAGGCAGATTTTATTGTTCAAAAAGCAAAAAAGGCAGGAGCTGATGGAGCCACAATAATGTATGGAAGAGGGACTGGGCATAAAGAATTCAAGAAATTTTTTGATTTACATATAGAGTCTTCAAAAGAGATAATACTCATATTAACGGAGGAGGAAAAACTTAAATCAATAGTTGATGCCATAATAAAAGCGGGGAGATTGGATAAGCCTGGAGCAGGCATAATTTTTACAATAGATATTGATAATTTATTTGGTCTTTACCATATCAAAGAGAACAAAAAGATATTTGATTTTTAAAAAGGTATAGCATCCTATATTTCTAATCCTAAATGAATAAAGGAATAAAATTTTATAAATTAAAATATAAGTTAAATAGACTAAAACATTTAATTAGATTGGAAAGATAAAGGAAGGACTGGAGATTATGGATGCTGTACCATATATATTGTTTTTGGCAGGATTGGTATTTATTATAAAGGGGGGAGACCTATTTGTAGATGCTGCTACATGGGTGGCACAGACTACCGGATTGCCTGAAGTATTTATCGGGGCAACAATTGTCAGTTTAGCTACCACCATCCCTGAAACAACAGTATCTATACTCTCTTCTATCAACAATCAGCCGTCAATGGCTATAGGAAATGCTATTGGCTCAATTATATGTAATACCGGTCTGATATTGGGATTGTATTGCTTAATAAAGCCGACCAGAATCAACACGAGGATTTTTTACTTTAAGGGATTACTTTTATTGTTCTATATGGTTGTA
The DNA here is from genome assembly GCA_028698525.1 of Clostridia bacterium. Taxonomy (NCBI): domain Bacteria; kingdom Bacillati; phylum Bacillota; class Clostridia; species Clostridia bacterium. Next base: position 35,536 of record JAQVDB010000004.1, on the reverse strand, counting down.
ATCTGGTTTCTATCAAAGAATAAAGTGATAGGACCCCTTTCGGTTTCCATACTGATTTTATTGTTGTTCATATATATGATATTCAATTTAATGATAGCAGGATATAAAAAATCCCACAAAACAAGCGTAGCGCCTTCTATATTCATTAAGAGGTGTTACTTAACTTTTTTAATCCAATTTATATTTGGAGCAGTTTTAATATTATTGGGCAGCAACTTATTATTGAAATATGGGGTCGTAATTGCGAAAGAATGGGGAGTGCCTGAAGCCGTCATAAGCCTTACTTTGATATCGTTTGGTACTTCGCTGCCTGAACTTATAACCGCTATTTCTTCTCTTACAAAGGGGCATGTGTCTATAGGGATAGGCAATATTTTAGGTGCAAACATATTGAATGTCACCATGGTGATAGGTCTATCCGGTTGTTTTAGGGCATTATCAGTACCGGCTCAAACCTATTATTTAGATATCCCGGTTGCCTTTGCTTTAAATTTTATTCTTGTGGTACCTACTATATTTACAAAGAGGATAAACAGAATACAGTCGGCTTTATTGCTAACAGGTTATTTTGCATATATAATCATGCTCTTTTGTATATGGTAATTATATCAGCTTTATAATTCCCATCATTATTATAGTGATTCCGGAGATAAATTTGGATGCCTTTTCCGGAATTAAAGCACTTATTTTTTTGCCTAAATTTTCTCCTCCTTTGAGCATAATTATATTCACTGAAGATGTTAACAATAAAAACAGAAATAGATTGATTCCATATGCAGCAAGGGTAAACCCTATTGAGAATGCATCTACTGAAAGTGCAATTGCTAAAAGCAGTGCTTCATTGGCCTCTATTATACCTGAATTATCCAGATCCCCTGAAGAAGGATGGATGAATATATTTAAAATCTTTGATAAAAAATCAGTCTTTTTCATCTTGTTACCTTGTTTTTCATTATCCAATAATGCTTGAATTATAAATATACATCCTGTTAAAATCAACATTATAGATCCAAAGGTTTTAGCCATATTGACAGGGATATATTGTAGAATTATTTGTCCTGCCATCCAAGTGGCGGAAAGGGTTGCCCCTGAAATACTTATCATAATTATTACTGATATCAATGTAAGCTTTATTTTTTTCATACCATAGCTTATTCCTACCCATAGACTATCCAAGGTTATTGACAAAGCTAACAATAATGTTGTGGTCACGGGATTTCCCTCCTTTTAGTGCGTTGATATAAATATATGAAGTGAGGGTTGTATCGGTTAAAATATAGAGCAGTATATTTTAAATAAATTGTATTTCACAAGGGAGCAAGCATCCTTTATTATATATTCTGGTATAATATATAATGAAGGAACAGGTGTAATCTAATAGGAGGGAGTTTATAGTATGTTAAAGAATTATATGGAACATGTTGTGGATAGGTTGCTACCTGAAGTACTATATCAGCATGAAGATATATGTAGATGTGATAAATGCATAGAGGATATAAAAGCTATTACTTTAAATAATTTAAAGCCTATGTATATAGTTACTGATAAAGGTAGCGTATATTCTAAAGTCAATGAGCTGGAACTACAGTTTAGAGCGAATGTATTAAAAGAACTGGTAAAAGCAATCAAAATAGTATCCCAGAATCCTAAACACGAATAAAGAATCTGCAATAGTATATCAATCACAGATTCTTTATTCGTATAAAACAAACTGAAAAAGCAGCTAACCTAATTTAATATGATTTAATCAATTAGCTCTCTTAAATATAATTAAAACACAAACAGATTATGCTAATTTGTTTGTGTTTCTTGTTTATCTTGTGCCCTTTTTCACAAAGATGTAACAAATTTTTTCAAATTTCGATAAATAAAATAACTTTATATAAGATTTTTTAAAATTGGGTTTTATATACCGTTTGATACAGTGTTTTTTTCACCATATTGAATTCACTATCCTTCAGCCCAGAGGGATAAGACATCAATAGCAGAGGCACAGCCTGTTTATCCTGGGTGTATGCAGGTTGAAAATAAGCGTAATCATTTAAACAGAAACCTAATCTTTGATAGAATGAAATCCTTTTTTTAGATATGTTATCGGTGGGTCTTTCAACCTCAAGTATTATATTTTTGGAAACAGATTCTAGCAAATCTTTTAATACTTTGGTCCCATATCCTTTTCCTCTGCATTCTTTTTTTATTGCAAAGTGTTCAAAAAACAAAAAGTTAGGGAGGTCCCACATAGCGATAAAGCCTATCAAATCGTTATGTGAGTAGATAGATTTTAGATTATACATCGGGTTTTGTAATATGTTTTTTTGCAAATCCAGTGTTCGGCGTTCATCTTTAGGGAATGAATATTGATATATATCCCAGATTTCTTTAAAGTTTTCCATATCTTCCTCCTCCAAAATATCTGATAGGTGATAATCAAATCATTATTATATCATAAAGTACAATATAATTTTTTAATAAGATATACGTATTATCCTGTAACAATTGTTACTGAGTATTAGAAATAATTTTGTTATAATGAAGTCAACTATAAATGATGGGGGTGAAATTTGAATGAAGAGGAAAATTATCCATATAGATGAGGAAAAGTGCAACGGATGCGGTCTTTGTGCTCAAGCATGTCATGAAGGGGCTATTGAGATGGTGGATGGCAAGGCTAAATTAGTATCGGAAGAATATTGTGACGGGCTGGGTGATTGTTTACCCGAATGTCCCACAGGGGCGATACGAATAGTGGAGAGGGAAAGCAAACCTTATGATGAACAAGCAGTCAAAAAGAGATTGGAACAAAAAAAGCGAAAATCCGAATCGTTCTGTCAAGGAACATGTCCGGGCAGTATGACAAAAACTATAAAAAAGAAGACAGGGCAACAGGGGACAACTAGCGTATCTTCCGATAAAGCCGATGTTGCATCTGAATTAAATCAATGGCCTGTGCAGTTGAACTTGGTGAATACCGATGCCGCATATTTTGATGATGCTGATATATTGATAGCTGCAGACTGTACTGCATATGCATATGGAAATTTTCACAAGGATTTTATAAAGGGAAGGATAACATTGATAGGTTGTCCTAAATTAGATGATAACAACTATTACCAACAGAAGATAGCTGATATATTAAAAAAGCATAGGATAAAGAGCATTACCGTTGTGAGGATGACAGTACCTTGCTGCAACGGTATAGTTGCAGCAGTAAAAAGAGCTATGCTAGATGCTGAGTTGATAGTGCCCTATAGTGAAATTGTTATAGGAGTAGATGGCAGTATTCAGCCGTAAAAAATAATATTGTGCATTTTTGTAGTGCCTTTTGATATATTTTTATATATATGGGATTTATCAGCATAAAATTTAATTGCATCATTGGTTTGAAGTTTGATGGATTTATCTTCTATTGTTATTTCTAAACTGCCTTTGTATACCAGTACATATTCAAATACTTCATTTATATGGGATTCAGATTTGAGTATGCAGCCTGGGGAAAAATGAACATCGAATACTTCTATTTTTCTTTGTTCATCGAATGGAAATATAGTATAAACTTTATATTCTTGTTCATCTCCGATTATGGGGATGATATTTTTTTGTCTTACTACCTTGAAAGGTTTTTTTTCATGTTCAACTAAAGAGGAGAAGGAAATATTTAGCCCTTTTGCTATTTTCCATAAAGTAGTAACAGTAGGGTTGGATTCTGCCCTTTCAATTTGTCCCAGCATGCTCTTGCTCACTCCTGTGGCTTCAGAAAGTCCTGAAAGACTTAGCCCCTTTTGTTTTCTCAAAGTTAAAAGATTTTCAGCTATAGTTTTGTTCAAATCTTGCATATCAAGCCTCCTAAAAAAGACTGTGCAATATAGTGTACATATGGTACAATATATCAAACTATATTTATTATAACATTTTTCTAAACAGGAGGATAGGCAGGATAATGAAGATCAGTCTAATAAAGAAAGTGAATTCTTTTAATTCTATAATCAATAGAGAAAAATTTCATCATATAAGTCGAGGATTCAGGGCAGGTATACCTATAGCTATAGGATTTATTCCCATCGCCGCCACTTTTAGTCTTATTGTACAATCTTCTGGGTTACCTAATATAGTGGCAGTTCTCATGTCGTTATTTGTTTTTGCCGGTTCCAGTCAGTTTATAGCGGTAAATTTGATTTCTATGGGAGCCCATTTGTTAGAAATAGTGATGACTACTTTTATTGTAAATTTCAGACACTTTCTCATGTCTTCCGCCTTATCCCAAAGGTTTGATCGGGATGTCTCAAAAAGGATGCTAAGTCTGTTAGCTTTCGGAGTAACGGATGAAACCTTTGCTATTGCATCACTGGAACAGGGCAATATAAATCCTTGGTTTATGCTGGGATTGAACTTTGCTGCGTTTATCTCATGGAATTTTGGTACATGTGTAGGGATTTTTTTAGGTGATGCCCTTCCGGTGATATTAAAGGATAGTTTAGGTATTGCTTTATATGCCATGTATATAGCGCTGCTTGTACCTTCATTAAAAGATTCCAAGCCTGTCTGGTTTGTATCAATTATTTCCCTGGTCATTAATTCTGCATTGTATTGGATGCCCATGTTTTTGGGTGTATCCATGGGATGGAAGATAATAATTTCTACCGTAATATCGGCCCTGCTAGGTGCGGCAATTTTCACGGAAGAGGTGTGATATATGCAATATTTTATAATAATACTTTTGATGGCTTTGGTGACTTACATACCCAGACTAATCCCTTTAACTGTTTTGAGGAATAAAAAATTACCTCCCTTTTGGAATAGATTTTTAAGGCTGGTTCCATTTGCTATATTAAGTGCACTTATATTCCCGCAGGTGTTATATTCTACAAATAATGTTATTTCGGCATTAGTAGGGGTAATAATAGCTATAACATGTGCTTTTTTGCGAATGAATATTACTGTTGTGGTGTTTGCAGCTATATTAGGTGTATTCATATGCAATATTGTATAGATAAGGAATATTAAGCTTAAAATATTGTAAGATCATCATTTCTAATAGAAATGGAGGATTATGCAATGGATACTAGTTCTGTGTTAATCGCATTTGGATTGACTATTATTGCAGGATTGGCTACAGGGATAGGAAGTATACTGGCGTTTTTTACTAAAAGGACTAATACCAAATTTTTATCCATAGCATTGGGTTTTTCAGCCGGCGTAATGATTTATGTATCTTTTGTGGAGATATTTTTTAGTGCAAGGGAATCCCTTATACAGGAATTAGGATCAGTAAAAGGCTCATGGTTGACAGTCATATCTTTTTTTTGTGGCATATTATTGATAGCCATAATAGATAAATTAGTTCCATCTTTTGAGAACCCTCATTCTATGAAAAGTGTAGAAGATATGGATGAAATCCAGAGTGACGGAGAACTGATGAGAATGGGCATTATGTCAGCCATTGCTATAACTGTACATAACTTTCCGGAAGGCATTGCCACTTTTGCAGCTTCTGTCAAGGATGTAAATCTAGGACTTCCCATAGCGGCAGCCATTGCAATACACAATGTTCCCGAGGGAATAGCAGTTGCAATTCCCTTATATTATGCTACAGGTGATAGAAAAAAAGCGTTTGTGCTTTCTTTTCTGTCCGGATTGTCTGAACCTCTTGGAGCCTTAGTAGCTTATCTGTTTTTATATAGATTTTTTAATGATGTTGTTTTTGGAATAATATTCGGAATAGTTGCCGGGATAATGGTGTTTATTTCTTTTGATGAACTGCTTCCTGCGTCGGAAAAGTATGGAGAACATCATTTATCCATCTATGGTTTGATAGGCGGAATGGCATTTATGGCCATAAGCCTTTTGCTATTCACTTGATACAGCAGTAGATATACCTATGAGCAATATTAATAAATAAAAATATAAAGGATATATTTATCCACTTGACTATTCTTTTAAAAAAGGGTAAAATACGAATTAACATGTGAACAGATGATCAAATGAACATACAATACAAAAAGGGGGATATTCTCTTTGGAAATTGAAAGATGTAGCATCAATGTAATCCATCAGGATGTGGTAAATCAAGTAAAGAAAGCTATGCCGGATGAGGAAATATTATATGATATGGCAGATTTTTTTAAGGTATTCGGTGATACAACCAGGATCAAAATTTTATATGCCTTGTTCCAAGCTGAAATGTGTGTTTGTGATATGGCAGCGTTGCTTGGAGTGAGTCAGTCGGCGGTATCCCATCAGCTTCGCATATTAAAGCAGGCTAGGCTTGTAAAATATAGAAGGGAAGGCAAGGTAGTTTATTATTCTTTGGATGATGATCATATAAAACATATTTTTGACCAAGGCTTAAATCATATAAAAGAAAAATAGATTAGAAGGGGGATAATGTATTGGGGTCGATAAAGACTAGAGAGGCTGTAATAGACGGATTGACCTGTGTTAATTGTGCAGCTAAGATAGAATGTGAGATAAATAAAATAGATGGGGTCAAACATGCATCAGTCAACATGATGACAAACAAGTTGTATATAGAAGCCCAAGAAAAACAACCATTGGATGAGGTGTTTGATAAAGTAATTGGCGTAGTAAAGGATATAGAACCGGATGTTAAAATATTATATTCACAAAATGAAGCAGAACAGGAACGGCAAGATATAAAGAGAGAAATGTTGCTTTTTTTAGCAAGTAGTGTGATTTTTGTAGCAGGACTGATATTAAAAGTTGATGATATTATAAAATTTTTATTATTTTTTACAAGTTATATGTTGGCAGGATGGAAAGTATTAAAAAATGCAACTACCAACATAGTAAGGGGCAAGATATTTGATGAGAATTTTCTTATGGGCATAGCAACAATAGGTGCTTTTGCAGTGGGACAGTTTCCTGAAGGGGCGGCAGTAATGCTCTTTTATAGAACGGGTGAATTATTGCAGGATAAAGCGGTAGACCGATCCAGAAGATCTATAAAGGAGCTAATGAATATAAGACCGGATTATGCAAATCTTAAAATAGATGGTGGAATTAAAAAGGTGTCACCTGAACTAGCAAAGGTGGACGATTTGATTCTTGTAAAGCCCGGAGAAAAAATTCCTTTAGACGGCATAATAGAACAAGGCAGCTCAATGGTAGACACATCAGCACTTACCGGGGAATCAGTTCCTAGAAAGGTAGGAGTTGGTGGCCAGGTGCTAAGTGGATTTATCAATAAAAATGGTTTGCTCACGGTTAGAGTGACTAAAGAATTTGAAGAATCCACTGCCAGCAAGGTATTAAATCTGGTAGAAAAAGCGTCATCCAACAAGGCACCTACAGAAGATTTTATTACCAGATTTGCGCGATTCTATACTCCTGTTGTTGTAATTACAGCTTTATTTTTAGCAGTCATTCCTCCCCTCGTGATAAGGGATGCGGTTTTTTCAGACTGGATATATAGGGCATTAATTTTTCTGGTGATTTCATGCCCCTGTGCATTAGTGTTGTCAATACCTTTGGGATTCTTCGGAGGGATAGGTGCTGCATCTAAAGAAGGAGTGTTAGTAAAGGGCGGGAACTATCTGGAGGCCCTGAATAAGATTGATACTATAGTTTTTGACAAAACGGGTACGCTGACAAAAGGAGTATTTGATGTAGTCAGAATTGTTCCTGTAGAAGGAGTGAGTAGTGGGGAAATATTGAGATATGCAGCTATTGCTGAAAGTTATTCTAATCACCCCATAGCATCGTCTATTTTAAAAGAATATGGGCAGCAGATAGACAAATCTATCATCAAGAGCTTTCAAGAGATGGATGGTTACGGAGTTAAGGTTATTACGAAAGAGCACGTGATAGTGGCAGGAAATAAGAAGATGATGGAGAAAGAGCGCATATCCTATGAGATTGTATCAGCTTTAGGTACTGTTGTGTACATCTCGGTGGATAATAGATATATGGGATATATAGTTATTTCCGATGAAATAAAGGATGATTCTAGGGCTGCTATAAGGGAAATAAAATCAACAGGCATAAACAGAACGGTTATGCTTACCGGGGATTCTGAATCCATAGGAAAAAAGGTTGCAGTTGAATTGGGAATTGATGAGGTATATGCTGAAATGCTTCCTCACCAAAAAGTTGAAAAAATAGAGGAGATTTTTGAGGATAAGAACACAAAAGGGAAAATTGCCTTTGTAGGGGATGGGCTCAACGATGCACCTGTGCTGGCAAGGGCGGATATAGGCATTGCGATGGGGGCTTTAGGTTCGGATGCTGCAATAGAGGCTGCGGATATAGTAATAATGAACGATGAGCCATCCAAAATAATAAGTGCTATCAACATCTCTAAGAAGACCAAAAAGATTGTGTTGCAAAACATCGTATTCGCATTGGGCGTTAAAGTTATCGTTTTAATATTAGGTGCGGCAGGGATGGCTCAAATGTGGGAAGCGGTGTTTGCAGATGTTGGGGTATCATTGATAGCGGTGCTCAATTCTTTGAGAATATTAAAAAGTTAGATATATAATTAGTAATATTCCACTTCTACAATTTTGCCCATGGATTTTAGATATTTTACCAGTTCTTCTATCAACTTGAGTTTAACACTGAAATTTATGGGCAGATTGGGGTTTTGATGAGCCGGATTAACTGCTTTACCTACAAGTATTTTTAAATGGGTACAATCTTCCAATAAAATCGAAGAAAGCTGTGAGGCTCCATCATCCTGATTTAAAGATAGCAGTCCTTTATAGCTTTCTTTTTTCAAAGCACATCTTTTGATTTTTTCTACCGTTTTTGTCAGTGTAATAATTCCTTCGGTAACCAAGTCTATACCTTGGATATGAGCAGTAGGAGGAATATTTTTGTCAGGATAGTCTAAATTTAATACCATCTTTCTTCCTGTTTCTCTAGCTATCATATTAGCAGTGGTGCCTCCACATGCTATTTTTTTACCTTTATGGTTTATGAATTCATCAACCACTAATTTATCCATTTCAGGGTTTTGTGGTGGTCCTGTCAACATCACAACATGACATGGCTCTCTTAGCTTTACAGTGACTGCTGTTGTATCATCTCCCGGTTTATCCATATATAGACCGTTACAGGCAGTTATCAATAATTTGGATATACTTATGGCATTTTTTCCCTTTTTGCATATCTTTTCAAGATAGTTTTCCACATTCCTCCATTGCCATCCCAAGTTGAGTATTCCTCCTACACCTGCATGAATCACCCCATCGCTTACCATGACAAAACAATCATCTGCTTGTACATTAAAATGAGCCTCCTTAATGGTTTTTCCATTTAGTATTCTAGTATTTCTTTCTATAGAGTGGGATTTCCCATCTCTTATAAAAAATAAAGGTGGACTATCAAATTCAACCAGATATGCGGAAGCATCATTGAATATCTGTAGTATTGTGAAAGTTGAATATGCAAGCTTTCGTACCTTGCAGACCGGAAGTGTGTGGGTTATAGTATCAACTGCATCTTCTAGGGTACTCCCATCTCTTAACATTGTAGATATTATTGTACTTGTAAGGGTGGATAAAATATTTGCTTTTACCCCGCTTCCCAGTCCATCAGCAAGCACTATTATTACAGAATCTTTATTTCTTTGGATGGATACAGTATCACCACATAATTCTTCGTTATATTTATTTAAGGATTCATTATCTACTTCTACATACAGTTCCAACTTTATTCACCTTCTTTTTTTAATACAGAGTCTTTAAGTTTCGTGAGTGTAACCTTGGTTTCTGCAGTGGTCTCCCCCAGCAAACTGGCTATTTGCTGGGCAACTATCATCTGGTTATCGATCACTCTTTGTGCCATATCTATAGTTTCTTCCCTTAATTTATATATGTGCTGTTGTTGTTTTTCTTCTCTAGTAATATCTTTGATCAGAGCTATTACAATATTGTGTTCCTTTATATAGATATAAGACTGGGAAGTAGTTATATCATATTCGGGATATGTTACTTTTTTGTTGAAAATATTTTTGCCTGTATCGAGGGTTTCTCTAAAAAAGGTATCGTCAATAATTTCTATAATATTTTTACCTACTATATACTGTCTCTGCACATTAAACATCTGTTCAGCTGTACAGTTAAATTCTTGAACCTGCATATTTTGATCTACTGCGATTATGCCGTTGGGAGTAGAACGAATAATTATATTGGATATGGATTCCGCCCGTTCCCGCATATATGGCATACACATATATAATTCAGCCTTACCTTGATAAACTGCTATAGCCTTTTCTCTGCATGTGTTGTATCCGCAGGCTCCACAATTCAATTCATCAGTCGGATTTACTTTACCTATCATAGCAAGTATTTCCTTTATCTCATCCTCGCTAGGAACTTTATAATTGTTCGGTTTTGCAAAAAATATTTTTTTCAGGTTTAAGTTTTCTAAATCTAAATCCGTAAAATCGGATAATTGCCCATCAGCATAAGCATAACCCAATAACTTTTTTCTGACTTTGTGATAACGGGCTGTGTTTGCAGGGAGGGCAGGACCATTGAGACAGCCTCCAGCACATGCGTTTGCTTCAATAAACATGTTGTTCAATTCACCTTTTTCGATCAGCTCAAAAACCTCCATGCACTCTTCTATACCGCTTATTGAAAGTACATTAAAGTCAAAGGATTTTTCTGAGTTAAAAACAGTTTTAATTACACCACCTGGCACAGGATAAAATTTTGCATTGCCTGTATCATCATTCAGAAAATCTTTTTCAGGAAGATCATTCAAACTGATGTTTTCCTGATCAAACCATTCTTGCAACTCCTTAAAGGTAAGGACTGCGTCCACCAACTGGTCATTTTGAAATTCCTTTACTTCTTGTTTTTTCGCCACACAGGGGCCTATAAAAACAACCCTTATATTTTGTCCGTATTTTTGCTTGAGGAGTTTTGCATGGGCAAGCATGGGAGAAACAACAGGTGCCAGGCAATCTACTACATCAGGATAATATTGCTGTACAAGTGAATTTACTGTAGGGCATGCTGTGGTTATAAAACAACTTTGGTCGTTTTTATCAAACAATCTTTTATATTCTTTAGAAACCAACAGAGCTCCCAAAGAGGTTTCCTGTACTTTTTTTAGTCCCAGTGCATTCAGACCCGATATTATTTTACCAGGGTGATCCACATCAAAAGCCGCCATAAAAGAAGGCGCCAAGCTTACATAAATATCTTGTTTATTTTCTATCAATTCTTTAACTATTCCTACGTCGTTTCTTATGCTCTTGGCATTTTGTGGGCAGGATTTGAGACATATTCCACAAGAGATACAAGCGTCCTCAATAATTTCTGCTTGTTCATCTTTCATCCGTATAGCTTTGACAGGACATTCTCTGATACACCTATAACAATTTACACAGTTTGCCTTTTTATAATTAATCACGCTCATATTTAATCCTCCCAAGCACTTTTTCATTAAATATTTCTTTTGCATTGCTTGCTGTTAAATTATTAACATTTTCTCCTGCTATTATTGCTGCTACACCCTCTGTGCAATTCCCAAGACAAAATGATGCATTTAAACTGACAGCTTGTTCCAGGCCATTATCCTTTATAAGATGTTGGAAAATTTTTATTACTTCATAAGAGCCTTTCAAATGACATGAACTGCCTACACAAATATATATATCCAGCATAGTATATCCTCCAACATTGTTAAAATTTTAACACTAAATAAAGTATAACACTTCTTAAATTGCCAGTCAATCAAGATTAATAATAAAAAAATTGTTTGCCCAGAAGGGGTGTTTTATGGTATTATCCTTGCAGACAAGTTCTTGGTTACACTGTATCAGTTAAACAAAATTAGGCTGTGTTCAGGGGATATATGATGCCCGTAGTGCGATAGATTGCGGATACACTATCGGGATATTTTAAAAATATAGGAAATTATGGGAGAGGGAAAAATAAGGATGAATACAAACAAAGTAAAGTATATAGTAATTATAACAGCAATAATTTTAGTCTTATCTGCATGTTCATATTCTACTGTGCAAAGGGATATAGATGGAGATATATTAGTGCATTTTATAGATGTTGGGCAAGGGGATTCTATATTGATACAGACTAAAGCAGGAAAAACTATGCTGATAGACGCAGGAGACAACAATAAGGGAGAGCAAGTAGTAGATTATCTAAAAAATCTAGGTATTGATAAGATTAATTGCCTTGTGGGAACACATCCTCACAGCGACCACATAGGAGGGCTGGATGATGTGATACATGACTTTGAAATAGAAAGTTTCTATATGCCCAAGGTGGCGCATAACACAAAGACCTTTGAAGATGTGCTTAAAGCGGCAAAAAGCAGGGGTGTAAAGATAAAATCCGCTAAAGCGGGAATTGCTTTTGATTTGGATGATTCGGTCAGAGTGGAGATGCTCTCGCCGGTAAGCGAATCATATGATGATTTGAACAATTATTCCGCCGTCATAAAGGTGACCTATGAGGATAATAGATTTTTATTTATGGGTGATGCTGAAAACCAGGTGGAGAGAGAGCTGTTGGATAGGGGTTATGACCTAGAAGCAGATGTTTTAAAGGTGGGACATCATGGTAGCTCAAGTTCCAGCACACCGGAGTTTTTAAGTCAGATATCCCCCAAGTATGCTGTTATATGTTTGGGAGCAGATAACAAATATGGTCATCCTCATCAAGAAACTATAGAATCTTTGAAAGATATTGGCTGTGATATATATAGGACAGATGAACTAGGAGATATAATAGTGGCAGGAGATGGTCAACAATTATATTTTAGTCCATGATTTAAAAGTCAAAAGGAGGATATCTATGAAAATAATTATAGACAGGTTTGAGGGTAATTTTGCAGTAGTTGAAGTCGAGGGCAGCAATAATACCATTGATATTCCGTTGGAAGTAATTCCTGAAAAAGCACAGCCAGGAGATGTACTTTGCATAAAAATAGATAGAGAAGCAACGCAAAAAAGTAAAAATGAAATAGAAAAGTTGATGGATGACGTATGGGAGGATTGAAATTTTTATAACTCTATTATAAAGAAACGCCACTTTAATTTGCTGCAAACAAAGTGGCGTTTTTCTATTTATTCTGTTTTTTCCAATCCAAATCCTAATCCGCCGCAGTTGCAGAATATTATAACTAAAAGTAGGAAGAAAAATAATAAGCTGGAACCATCACCACCAAAACCGCAGCCGCCTTTTCCGCCAAAGCCCATGGATTCACCTCCCGACTATATATACTGATTTATATATTTTTTAGTTACTCTATATATATGTATATTGAAGTTGTTGTGTTACATTTAAATGAAATATTTGATAAACCTTTAAATAATAAAGAAAGGATAGATGAAAAGCATGACTCATCTATCCTTTCTAAAATGTACTGTCAGGTTACCTTAATAAGTCTTATTCTTCAAGTATTCCTCCAAATCCGCATCCGCAGAATAGGATTACAAGGAGAAGGAAGAAGAATAATAATTCACTGCCTTTGCCAGTTCCACAACCGTAACCCATAATTTCACCTCACCTTTAATTAATTATTACTTTATAATATATACTATGAACACCCCACAATTTTTGTGATAATAAATGTATCAATTTATTTTATGCATATTGTAAGCCAATTTAACCCCGGTGATTTCTGCCATATCTTTTGTTAGTGCAACCAAATCATTTTTATTTAGATTTGCTATTGAATTTTTACCTAAACATCTAAGGCCGATGTTTATTTCCTCTTTAAGGGCTTTTAGATAGTTGGCAGTACAGTTTGCAGCTTCTTCCACATCCAACAAGTTTTTGTGCTTACCCTCATAGAGATAAATATCTACCGGGCTGCTTCCGGCAGGAAGATTTGCCAGCTGGGTATATATCGAGGCTATAGTTAAGGGATATCCTATATAGAAGGCATCTGCCCCCATAGCCATTGCTTTAAGCATGTCACCACTATCCCTTATTCCTCCTGTTATTATTAGCGATACTTTGTCTCGAGCATTTTTCTGATTTAGATATTCATCTGCTCTTATCAATGCATGTAAAGTTGGAATACCGAAATTATTTATAGTTATTTCAGCACTGTTGGCTGTTTCTCCTTGTGCTCCATCTATTACTATTGCGTCAACTCCCGCATAAAGTAAAATATCTATATCAGCTTCGATATTGCCGGCCGCTATTTTAACGGCTATAGGTACACCTTCAGATATTTGTCTTAAATAATCCACTTTATTTTTTAAATCATCAGCTGTGTTTATATCAGGAAAACGGGCAGGCATTACTGCATCTTGTTCTTTATCAATTTTTATATGCTCCCTAAAGTCTTGATCTATCATTTGATAAGGAACCTTAAAACCATCACCAGCGCTAGCACCCTGCCCCATCTTTATTTCAATCATGTCTGCTTTCTTTAATTCTTCCTCACTGTTCCCCCATTGTGCACGATTATACTGCACAACGTATAGACAAGAAATTTCCCGTTCTTGTTGGATATAACCTGCTTCTCCTGAATTTGTAGCTGTTTGAATGGAAGCGGCTGCTTTTGCTAAAGCTATTTTAGCTTTCATGCTTATGGAAGCGCCATAAGCCATACCTGCAACCATAAAAGGAACAGGAAGTGTCATCGGTTTTTGGGCTTGGTTTCCTATCACAACTTGAGTGTCTATATCATTATTGTCTTCTAAAGGAAATAAGTTGGGGATTAGCATTAATTCTTGGAAGTCTTTGAAATCATTTGTTGAGCCTAGGGGTTGAGAGAGTGGTTTTCCTGTTTTCGCTCTTTCAGCTATTCCCATCAATTTAATAAAGCTGTAGTTATCCACCAACATAGGTGCTTTTACCATCTTCATATCTGTAAGCTTATCTAAAAGGTTATCAGTTATTCTGCTATAAAAATTTTGCATTAAAGACATTTTTATATCATCCTTTCCTTTTTAATATAGTATTTCGTAATTTTGGGGCAATTATATATGCATAATCAAAATAAAGCTTTAAAAATTTTATTTGGCAGCAAAAGTTTAATATAATCAATATATAGGATTATTTTAAAGAAGGAGGAAAGTTTTCAATGAAGGCACATATAAAAAATGTTGAACTGTTGCTTAAAAAAGGTGATATAACTTTAGAAGATACTGATGCTATAGTAAATGCAGCTAACTCTGGATTGCTAGGTGGTGGAGGAGTAGACGGTGCCATACATAGGGCAGGTGGTCCCCAGATTATGGAGGAGTGTAAAAAAATAAGGGAAACAAAAGGAGGATGCCCTACAGGACAAGCAGTGATAACCAATGCAGGGAAGCTTAAGTGCAAATTTGTGATACATACTGTAGGACCTATATGGGGAGGAGGGAATAAGGGGGAGGATACATTGTTAACAAATGCCTATAATAATTCGTTAAAGCTGGCAGATGAATATGATATAAAATCAATAGCATTTCCTTCTATAAGTACGGGTGTTTATCGATTTCCTATAAAACATGCAGCACAATTGGCTATCCAAACGGTGATGGATTATATAGAAAATCAGAACAGAGGATTGGAAACTATCAAATTTATTCTTTTTACAGAAAATGATTATAATATTTATAGAACTGTACTTGAAAGTAAAATTAAAAACATATGAACCGGGAGGACCATCCAAAGGGAATATATAATCCTTTTATACTAAAAAAAATGAGACCAAAGTATCAATTGCACTGCTCTGTTGTTATATTTATTGAAATAGAAGGCATAAGGTAGTATTATCTTCGTATATCTGTTTTTTTAATCATATACAAGGGGGCAATCTAGTGAAAGCTGAATTTATAAACCCATTTATCGAAGCCAGCACATCTGTATTGAAAAAAGTTTGCGGAGTTGATTCAGAGATTGGAAAGATATATCTTAAAAATTCACTTTATAGAGGCAACCAAATAATAATCATTATAGGCCTTACAGGCAAGTTGAACGGTCAGGTGCAGTTTAATATGGACAAAGAGACTGCAATGAAAATTGCTTCTTCAATGATGGGAGGTATGGAGGTAGAAACTTTGGACCAGATGGCGTTAAGCGCTATTTCTGAATTGGGAAATATGATAATGGGGAACACCAGTACTTTGCTTTATAACAGAGCTATCAATATAGACATAACACCTCCATCAATATTGACCGGTGATAGTATGGAGGTATCCAACAAAATTAATACGTTATGTATTCCTATAAAGCTTGGAGATATAGGTAATATAGAAATTGGAATTGCAGCAGAGGAGAAATAATAAAAAGGCTTTCCCTTAATTTTAAGAGAAAGCCTTTTTATTTGTTTAGAATTCACTATAATAGTATATATGGATTATAAATTATACTGTTATATATAGTGTGATATATTAAGCTATCTCCGTAGGTAGTGTATATATGTTCGGAAAGGTTTAGGTTAAACTATCTAATAGGGGTTTGCTGTATAGTTTATATAACTAAAGAGATAGGAGAGTATGGATTTGGTATATGGTACCGGTATAGATATAATTGAAATAGATAGGATAAAAGAAGCGATTGATAGAAATAGAAAAATTATATCGAGAGTTTTTACTCCTAGTGAGATACGATACTTTGAAGAGAGAAAATATAATATAGATACCATAGCAGGTTATTTTACAGCTAAAGAAGCGGTTTTGAAGGCAGTAGGAACAGGCCTTGCAGGCTTTAAATGGAAGGATATAGAGATATATAAAAATGGTGCAGGTAAACCTTGCATAAGGTTGTTCAATAACTTATATAAGTATTGTAAGGACAAAAAAATAGATGATATTTTAATATCTATTTCGCATAGCAGATATTATGCAGTTGCCCATGCGATTGCTATATACGAGGAGGGGTATAATGAGGGTGGTAACGCCACAGGAGATGTCGGAGATTGATGGGTATACTATAAGGGAGATAGGAATACCTGGAGTTGTATTGATGGAAAATGCAGCCTATCGTGTCACTGATCAAATAATCCGTCATTTAGGTAAACAAAATGGCAGAAATGTAGTCGTATTTGTCGGAACGGGTAATAATGGGGGTGACGGATTTGCAGTTGCCAGACAATTACATAATAAAAAGTTCAATGTGATTGTTTATATTGTAGGTGATGATTCTAAAATTAAGGGAGATGCGTTAGTAAATTATCATATAGTAAAAAAAATAGGAATATTAGTTGAAAAAATTAATACAAATATAACAGAGGATATAATAAAAAATATAATGCGTTCTCATGTAGTAGTAGATGCAATATTAGGAACTGGACTAAAAGGAGAAGTAAGAAGGAATATACAGCAAGTTATAGAGGCAATAAACAAATATAGCAAATATACTATTGCAGTAGATATACCCTCAGGAATTGATGGTGGAACGGGTAGAATATGCGGTACATCCATAAAGGCTGATATTACCGTAACATTCCAACTGCCTAAGATAGGACACCTGGTGTATCCGGGAAGAGACTATACAGGAGAATTGATTATTGCGGATATTGGGATACCACCCCAGGCATTTGAAAATGATGGCGCAAAGCGAGAAATGATAACAAAAGAACATATAAAAAGGTATTTTGGCAAGCGGAGTAATGATACTCACAAAGGAAGCTATGGAAGGGTGCTTGTGATCGGTGGTTCTACAGGAATGACAGGAGCACCGACTATGACAGCACAGGCTGCGTTGAGAAGCGGATGTGGACTGGTGAAAGTAGCGGTAGGGGAATCGTTAGTGGATATTTTGGAGAACAAGCTGACCGAAGGTATGACAGTCCCTCTTAAAGAGCAAAAAAGGGGTGTTCTTTCAATTGAATGCATAAGCCAGCTGAAACCTTTGATAGATCAAAGCGATGCAATTGTATTCGGTCCAGGTATCGGAACAAATGAGGTTAATTACAATATTATTGGTAAAATTATAAGATATTCGGATGTGCCTGTGATAATTGATGCTGATGGCCTTAATGTATTAGCAGGAAACTTGGATTGTTTGAAAAAGGCAAACTGCCCTTTAGTTATCACTCCTCATCCCGGGGAGATGGCAAGATTGAAAGGAGTATCTATCAAAGAGGTTCAAAGCCATAGGCTCAATATTGCAGAAGAGTTGTCCAAAACATATAATGTTATAACAATACTGAAAGGGGCCTCTACTGTAATTGCTTCTCCCGAAGGGAAGCTAGCTATAAATAATACAGGTAACCCTGGAATGTCAACTGCAGGGATGGGAGATGTGCTGGCCGGGATAATTGCATCTTTTATTGCGCAGGGGATACCATTGTATGATGCTTGTTACTCAGGGGTTTTTATACATGGAGTGTCCGGGGATCAAGCTTCAAAAGTTAAAGGAGAATTTGGACTCATTGCTAGTGATGTAATAGGTATGTTGCCTAAAGCAATTTTATGCATTAATGATTAAGGAGTGTGCTTACTGCTTGAACATTAAAAAGTATATTATTATAGTTACCGGTTTATTAATATTTGGGTTGACATCATGCAGTGAGCCTACGCCCCAGGAAATAATGTTGGATGTACAAAAGTATATAAATGATGTGGAAAATTATTATTGTGAAGTTGATGTAATATATAGGAGAAAAGTTAGCGTTGATAGATATAAGATGAAACAGTGGTACTATTTTCCTGATAAATACAGGATAGAAATAATACAGCCGGAAGTGCTTAAAGGTAAATTGACGATATGTGACGGAAACCGGATATTGATATATCATCCTTATATAGATGAAGAATATCTTATAGATTATCAAAGAGGGCATGAAAATGAGAGGCTTTTCTTAGGGAATTTTGCCCAGCATTTTATGGATACTGAACAAGTGGATATGGAGTTGACTGAGTCCAATCAGAGTGAGTACATGGTTTTACGATGTACCATACCGGGACAGGATAAAAACTTTAGCAGCCAGAGATTATGGTTTGATCTGCAAAAGGATGTGCCTAGCAAGTTAGAGATTATTGATAATGAAGATCAGCCTTCTATTACCATAATATATAATCAGATACAGGTAAATATAGAAATGAATGATGAGTTGTTTGATATTAATCATTATAAACTCCAATATGATGAGCCTGTTCAAAAAGATGATATCTCTGTGAGAGAAGCAGAAAGGATTGTCGGATTCGAGATTGCTATACCTAGGTATTTGCCCCAAGGATTTTATATGCAAAGTATTAATTGCATAGCTGGAGTAAATAATAGAAATATTGTCATAATAAATTATGGTAAGGATAGAAAAACATTGTTTAGCATAGTTCAATACAAACAAAATGTATTGCCTGCGATTGCAGTTGATGATGGAAGCAGGTGGGATGTTTTGCATAAGTGGAACTCCAACGGTGTTACAATTGAAGTTAAGTCGGAAAAAGAAATAAATGATTTATCTAAAATAGTTGAATCAATGCGATAAATAATTGACTAATATTTGAAGGATGATATATAATAAGATATATGTTTATATATCTTATTATATTAATGCACCTGATATTATCAATATAGGAGGTGCCGTAATTGGCAGAGTTGAAAAAGATATTAGTAAGTTTGCCTGACAGTTTGCTCAGGGAAGTAGATGAGATAGTAGCGATGGAAAAAAGAAACCGTAGTGAATTTGTGAGAGAAGCTATGAAATTGTATCTGCGTGAAAGGCGAAAGGTTCAGATAAGGGAAAAGATGAAAAAGGGTTACCAAGAGATGTCTAAGATAAATTCTGAATTAGCCGAATCAGATATGGGCATTGACGAAAAGCTATACGAAGCCTACGAAGCGCTATTAGCGGAGTGTGAGTAATATTATGTTAACTAGGAGAGGCGATATTTATTATGCTGATTTGAGCCCTGTTATTGGATCTGAACAAGGTGGGGTAAGGCCTGTGCTGGTTGTTCAGAATGATATTGGAAACAAGTATAGTCCTACCATAATAATTGCAGCTATTACTTCTCAAATAAATAAGGCCAAACTTCCTACCCATATTGAGATCAGTTCTGCAGAATACGGTCTTCCAAAGGACTCTGTTATATTGCTTGAGCAGATAAGGACTATAGATAAAAAGAGACTTAAAGAGAAAATAGGATATTTGAGTTCAGAGATGATGAAGAAAGTGGACGAAGCTATAAGAATAAGCTTTGGACTTATAGATATATGATAAAAGACAGTTTCCTGTCTTTTTTATTTTTAATATTTTTTTATGTTTATGGAATAAATAAGAACATAAGAAAAACATTTATTTAAATAGGGAGAAATACCATGAAAAGATATATAACGGATTATTTTAGACTGATAATAGGCACTATTATAACAGCTCTTTCCTTTAATTTATTTTTGATACCGAACAAAATAGCAGCAGGAGGCGTAGGTGGAATAGGTACTATAATCTATCATATATCCGGTTTTCCTGTAGGGGTTACCATGATTTTATTAAATATTCCTTTGTTTATCATAGGGATTAGAATATTAGGTAAACATTTCGGTATTAAAACTATCATTGCAACGTTACTTCTATCTATTTCAATAGATGTTTTAAAAGTCCCTCCTATTACCGATGATATTTTTCTTTCCTCAATATATGGAGGGATCTTTGTAGGATTAGGTTTGGGTCTGGTGTTTAGAAGCAATGCTACCACCGGAGGTACAGATCTTGCAGCAAGAATAATACATAGATTTGTTCCTTTTTTAAGTATTGGATGGATATTGTTTGTTATTGATTTTTGTATAGTTGTTGCAGCAGGGATAATATTTGATATTTATAGGGCTTTGTATGCCATCATATCCTTGTTTATAAGTACTAAAGCGATAGATTTGGTGTTGGAAGGCTTTAATGATGCAAAGGTATTTATAATAATTTCATCCCAAGGGCAGAAAATAGCTGAGAACATAATAACTAAACTGGATAGGGGAGTGACATCGTTAAAAGGCAAAGGCATGTTTACCGAGGAAGAAAAAGATGTTCTTTTATGTGTAGTAACCAGGATGGAAGTAGGTAAACTTCGTGATGCTATAAGTGAAATTGATGTGTCTGCTTTTGTAACAATCAGCGACGCCAAGGAGGTTATGGGAGAAGGATTTGATAATACTATTTTTTATTAAATTTTTGGTACAGATACAGAATAGGCAGACCGAAGATAGTCAGCACTACTGCTTCGCTGAACGCTATAGATAATGCTGTTCCCCAATACCCATATTTTATGGCTTCCTTAGGTAAAGTAAACAGGAGTATTAAAGGGACACCCATTGCATTGAGGAGTATTGGAGGTACCATCCCGACATATCTGTTCTTTACCTTTGAAGTTAAATATGCAGCTATCAAAGTGATAAGGCTTCCTCCAAATATATCCAGTGGCCCTAATCCACCAAATATGTTGGCCAACATACATCCTATGAAAACCCCGGGTATGGCTGCATTCTCTACCAAGGGAAGAAGAACCAATGCCTCAGATATTCTGAATTGGATGGGACCATATGAAAGTTCTCCTAGTAGAATTGTGAGCACCACATATATGGCTGCGATTATACCAGCTTTCACTATGTAATTAGTTTTCATAATAATCACCCCATAACTTAAAATAGATACATCTATATATTTTAAATTAAACATCAAATATATACAAGCAAAATCTAGAATTTAAACATTATATATCTAATCTTGCTTTACAAAACTATATGTTAACTGTATAATGATAATAATTTAATATTAGAAATCTTGTTTTGCAGGGGAACCGTTATGGTTGAGAAGGTTAAAACCTGACCCTTTGAACCTGATGTAGTTAATACTACCGTAGGGAAGCAAAGAATGTCGATTGCGGTGTCAGATATAAAATGCTTACCTTACGGGTAAGCATTTTTTATATCTAAAAATTAGAGAGGAAGATGGATTATGGATTACACAACTCAAATGGATGCTGCTCGAAAGGGTATAGCAACCAAAGAAATAAAAACGGTGTCTGAAAAGGAGAATATTGATGTACAACACTTGATAAAACTTGTAGCCCAGGGAAAGGTAGCTATACCTGCAAATAAAAACCATAAATCATTGAGCCCTGAAGGGGTGGGGCAAGGTTTAAAAACTAAAATAAATGTGAATCTAGGTGTTTCTAAAGATTGCTGCAGTGTTGAACAGGAATTAAAGAAAGCAGAAAAAGCTATTCAAATGCAGGCAGAGGCTATTATGGATTTAAGTTCTTATGGAAAGACTGAAGAATTTAGAAGGGGATTGATAGAGATGTCTTCTGCCATGATAGGGACTGTGCCGGTGTACGATGCGGTAGGTTTCTATGATAAGGACTTAAAGGATATAACTTCAGATGAATTTATAAGGGTTATTGAAAAACATGCCCAAGACGGGGTGGATTTTATGACCATTCATGCAGGAATAAATAAGGAGACAGCACAGATTTTCAAGAGAAATAAAAGACTTATGAATATTGTTTCAAGAGGTGGCTCCTTGATCTATAGCTGGATGGAGATCAATAATCGGGAAAATCCCTTTTATGAAAGATTCGATGAGATATTAGAGATATGTGCTGAATATGATGTTACTTTGAGCCTGGGGGATGCATGCAGGCCCGGCAGCATTGAAGATTCTACTGATGCAAGTCAGATTAAAGAGCTTATAGTTTTAGGTGAGCTTACCAGAAGGGCATGGAATAAAAATGTACAGATTATCATAGAAGGACCGGGGCATATGCGATTAAATGAAATAGCTGCCAATGTTTTACTGGAGAAAAAGCTGTGCGGAGGAGCTCCCTTTTATGTATTAGGTCCTATAGTTACAGATATAGCACCTGGATACGACCATATAACCAGTGCTATCGGCGGTGCTATTGCGGCAGCAAATGGAGCAGATTTTCTATGTTATGTAACTCCTGCGGAACATTTAAGGCTGCCTACCCTTGAGGATATGACGGAGGGAATAATTGCTACCAAGATCGCAGCACATTCTGGGGATTTAGCTAAAGGGATATACGGATCAGAAAAATGGGATTATCAAATGAGCAGGGCAAGACAGCATTTGGATTGGGATGCTATGTTCTCATTAGCCATTGATCCTGAAAAAGCCAGAAAATATAGGACTGAATCCTTACCCCAAGAAAAGGATTCCTGTACAATGTGCGGAAAAATGTGTGCGGTTAGAAACATGAATAAAGTGATTGGTGGTAAGGATGTTCAAATCAAATGAGTATGTGATGAGAAATATACAAAAGAGGGTGATGGTTTATGAAAAAAGTACTTACTATTGCAGGCTCGGATTCTAGCGGTGGAGCCGGGATCCAGGCTGACTTGAAAACCTTTTCAGCTCATGGAGTATTTGGAATGAGTGTGATAGTTGCGGTAACCGCTCAAAACACTCAAAAAGTAGTGGATGTGCAGGATATAAAGCCGGACATTATCGGAAAACAGATAGACGCTATTTTTCAAGACATTGAAGTTGATGGGGTAAAGATAGGTATGGTATCTCAAATAGACAGCATAAAAGTGATAGCAGATAGATTAAAAAGATACAAACCAAACAATATTGTTCTGGATCCTGTTATGGTGTCCAAGAGCGGATATTCACTGCTCAATCCTCAGGCTACAGATACTTTAATTAAGGAATTATTACCTTTAGCGTGGATTGTAACTCCCAACATTCCAGAGGCAGAGAAGATTATAGATAGAAAAATAAGCACATTGGAACAAATGGAAAGGGCAGCCAAGATCATTCGCCAAATGGGTCCGAAAAATGTACTGGTAAAGGGGGGACATTTATCAGGGGATTCTATAGATGTTTTGTACGATGGTGAAGATGTAATCTATTTAGAACAAAAAAGGGTTAAAACAAAAAATACACACGGCACAGGATGCACCCTTTCTTCAGCCATAGCAGCTAATTTGGCATTGGGAATGGATGTTATGACTGCCGTAAAGAGAGCTAAAGAGTATATCACTGTGGCTATAAAGCATTCTTTAGCAATAGGCAATGGGGCAGGACCTACCAATCATTTTTATGAGCTTTATACAAAAGCGGGTATTCCAACGGAATAAAAACAAAATTTAGAATAGAAGGTGTATTTTAAAATGAATATAAAAAATAAAATATGTAATTTGTTGCAAAATATAAAAGCAAAAAAACCTTTGGTACATCATATTACCAATTATGTCACAGTAAATGATTGTGCAAATGTAGCATTGGCGATAGGCGGTTCCCCTATAATGGCAGATGATATAGGAGAGGTGGAAGATATAGTTGGTCTATCCTCTGCCTTGGTGGTTAATATGGGGACCCTCAATGAGAGAACTATCAAATCTATGCTGACAGCTGGGAAAAAGGCGAATGCATTAGGTGTCCCCGTTATATTTGACCCTGTAGGTGCCGGAGCAAGTGATTTAAGAAACAGGACTGCCCAGATGATGATAAATGAGGTTGAGCTGGCGGTAATTCGGGGTAATATGTCGGAAATAAAATCAATAAGTGGATTAGAGTCAAAGACCAAAGGGGTGGATGTCTCTGAACGGGATATTGTTCAGGCTAAAGATTTAGAGCACGCAAGCAATATTGCGCGGAAACTATCAAATAACTTGAATTGTGTTGTTGCCATAACCGGAGCTACTGATATTATCTCTGATGGTAAAAAAGCGTTTTTTATAGACAATGGTCATCCTATGCTTTCCAGTATAACAGGCACAGGATGCATGTGCACCTCGCTCATAGGTGTATATTCTGCTGTAACCGATGATTATCTTTCTGCTGCTACTGCAGGGGTTTCTTCTATGGGGATAGCTGGAGAGATTGCCTATCACAAGTTAATAAAAAACGAAGAGGGTAGCGGGGGTTTTAGGATAAAGTTGATGGATAGCATATATAGACTTTCGGCAGATGATATAATGAAAAGAGGTAAGATAAATGAAGAATAAAAACAGAGTAGACTATAAACTTTATCTGGTCACTGATAGAAATTTACTAGACAATATCAGCCTAGAGCAAGCTGTGGAACAGGCTATATCAGGAGGGGCAACGCTGGTACAGTTGAGGGAAAAAGATATATCTACCATGGAGTTTTATCATGTTGCCATAAGGATAAAGCAGGTTACTGACAAATATGGTGTGCCTTTAATAATAAATGATAGGCTGGATATTGCATTAGCAGTGGATGCAGCAGGACTTCATGTGGGACAGAGTGATCTGCCGGTATCTATTGCCCGTTCTTTACTGGGACAAGACAAAATTTTGGGAGTATCGGCCACAACATTATCAGAGGCGTTAAAAGCCCAAAAAGAGGGTGCTGATTATATCGGTGCAGGTGCTGTGTTTGCTACCGGCACCAAAAAGGATGCAGGCTATGTGAGCAAGAATGAATTGAAGAATATATGCAGAAAGTTGGATATTCCAGTTGTTGCTATTGGAGGTATAAATGAGTATAATATAGTAGAACTGGATGGCAGCGGTATTCAAGGTGTTGCTGTTGTTTCTGCCATAATGGGGAAACAGGACATAAAAAAGGCAGCACAGCATATTAAGGACAAATTGATATTTATAGAATGAATTGGGAGATAGATTATGATCAAAGAGATTAAAGGGGCAATATTCGATCTTGACGGGACTATCATTGACTCTATGGGAGTATGGGAAAAAGTAGATTTTGATTTTTTAAATAAGAGGAATATTCCTGTGCCGGAGGATGTGAGCAGTATCATTAAAAATATGACTTTTCAAGAGACAGCTGTATATTTCAAACAAAGATTCCAATTACCTGATGATATACAGGATATAATGGACGAGTGGAATCAAATGGCCTATCATGAGTATGCTAACAATGTGAGACTTAAGCCGGGAGCAGGGGAATATCTTTCAATGTTAAAGTCAAAAGGTATTAAAGCTGGGTTGGCTACTAGCAATTGTATGGAGCTTATCCAACCGGTATTGAAAAACAATGATGTCCTTGAGTATTTTGATGTTATCTCTACCATTGATGAGGTGGATAGGGACAAAAATTTTCCGGATATATATATATTAACTGCTAGGCGGCTCCAGCTAAATCCAAAGCATTGTATTGTGTTTGAGGATATTCTTCCCGGAGTACTTAGCGCTAAAAAAGCCGGCATGAAGACAGTCGGAGTCTATGACAGGTATTCCCGACATGAAAAAAAGGATATAAAAAAACATGCGGATTATTTCATCTATGATTTTTGTCAATTATTAGATTAGGAGGGCTTCCTCTTTCAAATATACTCATAAAAATATCATAAAAGCAAAAACTATCATTGAGTAAAATATGAAGGAGGGATAAAAATGAGCCTTATGCCATGGAATCCTTTTAGAGACATGGATAATATCGGCAGAGAAATGAACAATTTATTTGATATACCGTCAAAACTGTTTGGGGGAATTTCTTCCCCTAGGGTGGATGTATATCAAACAGAGAATGATGTGATAATCAAGGCTGAAATACCTGGAGTTTCCAAGGAAGATTTAAACTTATATATTGATGAAAATTCGGTAAAATTTTCGGGACAGACCAAAAGAGAAAATGAGTTTAAGGATGAAAATGCATATAGGATGGAACGATATTACGGTAATTTTTCGAGGACGATACCCCTTCCTGTAGAGGTGAAATCAGAACAGGCCAAGGCTGAATATAAAGACGGCATCTTATCTATTACAGTTCCCAAGGTTGAACCTTCAAAAGCCAAAGCAAGAAAAATTGACATCCAATAAACGTGCCACGGGGACGTTTTAAACGTGCCACGGGGACGTTTCGTTTGACACATAACGGGTGGCATAGGGACGTCTCGTTTGACATAAAAGACACACGATGACATGCCGTGCCCCGTAGCGTGAACTTAAAAAGAAAAGGGACTGGTTGCTTTATTAGTCTGTAAAGCTAGAGGCAATAACCAGTCTCTTTCTTTATTATATTTATTTTGTTTTTAGAGTGTAATATTAGGTGTTAAAATGAGACTAATAAATGAAAGGGGGATTTAGGTGAAGCAAATAGAAAAGTTATATATAGAGTATAAACAAGATGTATATATCTATTTACTGCATCTTACAAATAATCCTATCCTTTCAGAGGATTTATTGCAGGAAACCTTTGTAAAGTGTATTTCGTCCATTGGTAACTTTAAAGGTAACTCTTCAGTTAAAACTTGGCTGTTTAGCATCGCACGGCATTTATGGTTGCAGTCTTTGAGGCGGAAGAAACCTGAGTTGGAGTATAATGATTTGTTGCAGCTGTACGTTCACGATTCTTTAGAGGATAGCGTCATTACAAAACTAAAAGTAGATAGAATTATTTTGCTATTATCGGAGAAAGATGAGTTAACTCAAAAGGTGATTCGCATGCGGGTAATAGGAGCAAGCTACAGTGAAATATCAGATAAAATAGGTATTTCGGAGAATTCTGCCAGAGTTATCAATTTTAGAACAAAAAGATGGCTAAAATCTGTATTAAAAAAGGAGGGGTTGATTTGAAGTGCTCTTGTGATGTAATATTGGACTTGATACCTCTTGTAAAGGATGGTGTAGCCAGCCAGGACAGCAGGGATTTGGTGCTGCATCATGTAGAGATCTGCCAAAGTTGTAAAGAGGAGTTTGAAAATTACAATCCAAATGCTCTGAATAAAATAGATGACCGAAAAATAATATCATCCATAAAAAAGAATATATTTATCATGGGACTGATTTTATTGGCTATTGGTTCTATGATAGGAGTGGCATTATCTAATTCATCTAGCATGTTTTATAATTTTATCATTATGCCTGTTATAGGTGTATTGGGATATTTGATATTGAAAACAAAATGGTATTTTGCGCTTGTTGGAATGTTTGGATTGTCTTATGTATGGCTTGTTACCAGCGGTATTGTGCAGGATGGTTTTGCAATAGAGGTATTTCATTATTCAATCTATTTAAGCGGCATTTATACTTTTGTGGTATTTCTTGGAGTAGTGATCGCTAAATTGTTGGGTTTTGCTTTTAATAAAAACAAAAAAATATTAAGAGCGGCTGCAGGTATAGTAGCTTTCTTACTGATCGGGATTATTTTGTTTGTTACTAACGCATTTGTAGGGAATCCAATCACTGCTAAGATAGCCGATAACGCAATCAAGAGATATGTTGAGAATGAATATCCGTTTTTGAATCTGGAAGTAGAGAAATCCAGATACAACTTCAAAAATATCTCATATGTAGCAAAAGCAAAGTCAAAAACTAATATAGACATTCACTTCAACATATATTATAGAGAAGGTAAGGTGCAAAGAGATGATTATGATAGCTATGTGTTAGGCATGTTCAATACATTGCAGAGACTATCGGAGGAATATTCTAATCTTGCGCGAGCGCTTATTGCAAATAAACTGGGTTTTAAAAACAACTCTACAATGGTCATGTATGATAAGGATGAATATGGGCATGCAGAAGAAATCTTAAAGCTGGGCATGCCCTTTGATAGATCACTACCCCTTAAATCAGAAGTTACAATACGTCTTGACTTACCTGATAATTCTATTGAAAGCATTGCTAAAATTTTGACCAATGCCCATAGAGTCTTTATCGATAATGGTTGCAACTTCAGCAAATACGGATTATATGCAGAAAATAACGATATGCTGATAATGGTGGATAATGTTACTCCCAGAGATATTGAAAGTGGTCAACTTATAAATTTGTTGGAACAGGCAAAAAATGAAGATAATATGGATGGGATCAGTGTTTATATTAAAGAGGGAAATAAATAAAGCGGTATAGCATAAATTTTATCCTGTACCTGGATATTATGGTATGGGATTTTTTTGTATGAGATAGATTAGAAAAGTATCCGATTAATTTAGATAAAAAATGAGAATGTGTAAATATATGGGTGACTTATAAGGGCATATATTATAAAATAATAAGATAGAAATAAATATCATATGGCGGGTGCTTTATTGTGTGGATTGCTAATATTTTAGGCGGATTTACAATGCTTTTCATCGGTTTGATAATCAGGATTACAAAGGCAAGCAGTCTCATTGCAGGATATAATACTATGTCGAAAGAAGAAAAGAAAAAATATGATGAACAAAAATTGACGAAATTTGTAGGCAATTTATTGATTGCCTCAGCAGTAATCCTTTTAATTGGTGGTAGTTTATCTTTGAATGAGGGCATAGCCCAATATGCCATAAGCATATCATGGTTATTATTTACATCGGTTATTATAGGGGGAGTAGTTTATATGAATACCGGAAATCGTTTTAAAAGATAAATATATAATTTTACTTGATTTTAAAAATTCAAGGTTAGGTACGGCTAAATAGATTTTAGGGAGGAATATAATGTGGAGAAAGCAGCAGTGATATACAGATCAAAATACGGTAGTACAAAAAAATATGCAGAATGGATAGCAAAGGAAATAGATTCTGATCTGTTTGAGTGTTCACAGATAAATGCACAAGCTCTATCATCATATAATACAATAATTTACGGAGGGGGTCTTTACGCCAGCGGGATTAATGGGATATCTTTTATTACAAAAAATTTCAAAAAAATAAGAGATAAAAATATCATTGTTTTTACAGTGGGACTTGCTTCTACTGATGATAAAAGCATTTTCCAACCAATTATTGAGAAAAACTTCACATCAGAGATGAGGAGCAATATGAAGTTCTTTCACTTACGAGGGGCAATTGATTACAAAAGATTAAACTTTATACATAAAATTATGATGGCAATGCTCAAGAAAATGATATCTAATAAAAATCCACAAGACTTATCGGATGATGACAAAATGATGTTAGATACATATGGAGATATAGTTGATTTCACTGATATAAAAACTATACAGCCATTAGTAGATTACGTGTCAAGGGGACGTTTCGCTCGACACAGATAGCGATAGATGTTAAATCAAAGTTAGGTGATAAAAATGCCTAGGCAAAGGAGAAAGAGAAGTAAAACCGGGATTTATCATGTTATGTTAAGGGGGATAGACAGATCTAAAATATTTGGAGACGATGAGGATAGAGAAAAATTTATACAAGCTGTTTTTAAGGCAAGACAAAAGAGCCAGTTTTTTATATATGCATACTGTTTAATGTCTAATCACGTACATCTATTAATAAAAGAGAGTGAAGAAATAGGTAAAATTATAAAGAGAATTGCAGTTAGCTATGTGCAATGGTATAACGATAAATATGCGAGAGAGGGGCACTTGTTTCAAAATAGATTTAGAAGTGAGCCTGTAGAAAACGAGCCCTATTTGATTGTAGTAACACGATATATACACCAAAATCCTATAAAAGCAAAGATAACGGATAAAATTGAAGAATATAGATGGAGCAGTTATTACCAATATATACAAAGATATAATGGAAAAAAAGTAGATATTGATACTGATATAGTGGTTGGTTATTTTGAACATAAAAATAGTTTTGAGAAATATATGAATGAGTTAAATGATGATAAGTGTCTCGAATATGAAGAAAAAGAAAAATATTCGGACTATGAATTAAAACGTAAGATAAAAACTAGATATAGAATAGATGCAATGAATAAAATGCCAAAAAGGCAGAGAGATAAATTAATTTATAATATCAAACAGTACACTGGAGCGAGTATAAGGCAACTGAGTAGAGTGTTAGGAATAGGGCGTGGAATTATTCAAAGGGCAGTGAGGAAAACGTGACGAACGAAACGTCCCCGTGACACACAAAAAACGTCCCCGTGACACAAAAAAGATCAAGAGAGAGGTTGGAACCGGGAGCATGTCAGCAAAAAGATTTAAAATGAGGTTGTTTAATAAAAGGTTTGGGATTTGTAGGCTAAATAATGATGAATTAATTCCTGATTGGATACAGAATTGCGATTTTTATTCTATAACAAAAACATGGGATGAACTATCAATTGTATGTCTACAAGACAATATTCCGAGGGATGTAAGGTGCGAAAGAGACTGGAGAGTGTTAAAGATTGAAGGGCCTTTGGAATTTTCATTGATTGGAGTCCTTTCGTCAATCAGTGCAATTCTGGCACAGGAAAAAATAAGCATATTTGTTGTTTCAACGTATGATACAGATTATATTTTGGTTAAAGACCATGAGGTGGAGAATGCTATAGATGCATTGACTGCTGAAAAATATGAGATTATAAATGCATAGAACTATTTTAAATAGCAGTTTGTTGACATAAGTATTGCAGCATACTAGCAGGGTCATCTATTGATGATGTTTTTGCTATTACTGTATTCAGCGTTTTTCTAGGTCTATATAGCAGTTCGCATGTGAATATTGGCATACAAGTGTTGAGTATACCAATATCGATATTGTTGGGCATTATAACCGGTATCATTATTGGAATTATATTGGTGAAAATTTTTAAAACATATCATATACGGGATACTAAAAAGGTTTTACTTATACTTGGTTTATCAGTTTTACTTACTGAGTTAGAAAATTTATTAAAAACAAAAATACAAATAGCATCTCTATTGGGAGTTATGACCATAGGTTTTATCATAGTAGAAAAAATGCCTAATGTAGGAGAACGATTAGCGGTAAAATTTAATAAAATATGGGTTTTTGCAGAGATATTACTATTTGTATTGGTAGGAGCCCAAGTAAATATCAAGGTAGCTATTAATGCAGGAGGAATGGGTATTATAATTATATTAATTGGGTTATTAGGAAGAAGTATAGGAGTTATTATTTCTGTATTGGGCACAGATTTAAATTGGAAGGAAAGATTATTTTGTGTTATTTCTTATATACCAAAGGCTACTGTGCAAGCGGCAATGGGAGCAGTTCCATTATCTCTAGGGGTAGAATCAGGAGACCTTATGTTAGCTGTTGCAGTATTATCAATATTGATTACAGCACCATTAGGGGCAATTGGAATTAATCTTTTTGCACAGAAATTGTTGTGTTCAGAATTAAAATCATGTAAAGATATGGATGATTTTTCACGAAATATAGTATAGAGCGGAAACATATAGAATTGGTATTGCAGCTACATTTTTTTATCCTAATATTTATCCCAATATTTTGGATATTATATATTATCGGATTGCTTGTGGTATCTATTATATTAACAGCTGCAGTAATGAATTTTATGAAGAAATGTGGAGAAAAATTATAGAAATTGACTTATGTAGTTGGGCTAATGTGATCTATCAAGAATAAGATGGAAAGGAGAAAGCTATTATGAGAAGTGAAAAAGAAAAGATGCTGGCAGGAGAATATTATAGCGCAGATGATGAAGAGTTGGTAAAAGAAAGAGAACGGGCAAGAGATTTAACTTTTGAACTCAATCAAACAAGACCCAGTGAAAAAGGGAAAAGACAGAAAATTTTAAAGCGATTGATTGTTTTTAAAGGTACTTTTCATGTTGAATCGCCATTTTATTGTGATTACGGATACAATATAGAAGTTGGGAAAAATTTTTATGCTAATTTTGGATGTGTTATACTTGATGTGAATAAAGTCAAGATTGGAGATAATGTGCTTTTAGCGCCCAATGTTCAAATATATACTGCTGCCCACCCTATTGATGCTACAGAAAGGATTGCTGGTAAGGAATTCGCCAAGCCAATTACTATAGGAGATAATGTCTGGATTGGTGGTGGGGCGATAATATGCCCAGGAGTGGGAATAGGTAGCAATGTAACCATCGGTGCAGGCAGTGTTGTAACTAAAAATATACCTGATAACGTAGTTGCTGCGGGAAATCCTTGTAAAATAATTAAAAAAATTTAATACTCTATTTTTATGTTAGATGGAGGTTATTTATGTGCACAAAAAAAGTGGTGAACTTATGAAAAATGGTTCTATCCGAAAGAGCAAATTCAAAGAGAATATATACATATTTAGGTGTCCTATATGTAAAGCAAAAATTGATATCCGGGATTTAAAAGATATGGTTTGTTTGAATGGGCATTGTTTTAACATAGCTAGAAAAGGGTATGTAAACTTTTTATCAAGACCTGTTAAAACAGAATATGATGAGGAAATGTTCCATTCTAGGAATACAGTGTGTGAAAGCGGTTTTTTCGATCCGATGCTGAATTGTATAAGCGATTTTATAATAGGTGTATCAGAGAAAGACAATGTTAAGGATATAAAAATATTAGATGCAGGGTGTGGACAAGGTTTTCATCTAGGACAAGTTGTAAGCAGATTATATAACAGGACTGATAGCAACGTATTAGGTGCAGGGATTGACATATCTAAAGAAGGGATATTGATGGCGTCTAAAAGCTATTTTGATATTATTTGGTGTGTAGGGGATTTGGCTAGAATTCCCTTTAGGAGCAGACAATTCAGCATTATTTTTAACATTCTTTCCCCTGCTAATTATGGAGAATTTGGTAGAGTCCTAAAGGACGATGGAATACTCATTAAAGTTGTTCCGGGGAGCAATTATCTAAAAGAATTAAGAGACGTATTTTATGATAAATTAAACAAAAATATATATTCAAATAAAAAAGTTATAAGACATTATAGCAAACATTTCAATATATTGGATGTTATACAAGTATCATATAACAAAAAGATAGACAAAAAAGACTTTACACACTTTATAAAGATGACTCCCTTATCGTGGTCAGCTACAGATTCAAAAATAGAACAGGCCTTGAATATGAAAATAAATGATATAACGGCTGATTTTACTGTTATTATAGGTAATAAAGGTTGAACCGGATCTATTTGAAAAACAGCGTAGCAGCTCTGTGCATGGTTTTAGAAATATTATCAGAAAATATATATAAATTTAAAAAAACACTTGCAATATTTATGTAAAGACTGTAAAATAAATGTATAAACGCGCATTCATAAAATATTCAACAGAACATTTCGGATATAGCAAGATACTACTTTCCATAGATTCAGATTGATCAAAACCGGTGATGGGACAAAATAATTGGGGTGGGGACCTTGAAAAAAAAGATAAATGCATCCGACATCGCTAAGATAGCAGGTGTTTCCAGAAGTACTGTATCAAGAGTAATTAATAATTATGGAAACGTTACAGAAGAAACTAGAAAAAAAGTGATAAAGGCAATCCAGGAATATAACTATGTGCCGCATTTCTCTGCTCAGATGTTGGCAGGAAAAACAAGCAAAATAATAGGATTGTTTATTGTGGATACAAAAAAACAAAGCAATAAAATGACAACCAGTTCCTACTTTTCTCCATTTTCTAATGGTGTTATTGATGAGGCTAGCAAAAAAGGTTATAAAGTATTGATTGCTATAATCAACAATCATGATGAGTTTAAAGGAGCTAGTGATCTTTTTGATAACGGAACAATTTCCGGGGGAATATTTATCGGAAGTAACAACAATGAAAAGAAAATCAAGGACATAATTCAGGATGGATACAAAGTAGTGGTGCTAGAGCAAGAGAACGGAATCAGCGAATTTACCAAAGCTATTGTAGTTAATAGCGACAGCTATGGCGGAGCTTATGATGCTACCAAGTATCTCATTCAATTAGGACATAGATCTATAGCCCATATCAGTGGGGATGAAAGGCAATGGACTGCCATATGCAAAATTCAGGGATATCGGAAGGCTTTAGAGGATGCAGGTATTTCTATACAAGAGAGCATGATAGTAAAAGGGAACTATACTGAAGAAAGTGGTTGTGAAGCCACCAAAAAATTATTAAAAAAAGCAAAGCCTACCGCTATTTTTATAGCAAATGATAGTATGGCTTTAGGTGTATATGAAGAAATTCGCAATGCCGGTTTTAAGATACCCGATGACATTTCTGTTATAGGTTTCGATGATATTGAAGTATCTAAATATCTTAACCCATCATTGACAACTGTGCGAGTGCCTTTATTGAAGATGGCATCTATTGCAACAAACAGTCTTATCAAAGCAGTTGATCAAGAAGTCAGTTATTACACATCTTACAATGTACCAGTAGAATTAATAGTTCGTCAATCTTGCAAAAGTTTACTTTAAAATTTAATTCCTAGGTCTTTGTTTTTTTAATTCTATGAACGCGCGTTTACAAATTCTCTTAAAATTTTCACATGAGCATATACGATTTTATGACAAAAATTTAGCATGAGGGTTTACCTTTAAAATAAATAAAAGGAGGAGTGTTTTTTATGAAGTCTTTCAAAAGGATTTTAGCTTCATTTATATGTTTGAGTCTGATGTTTGCATTGTTTACAGCTTGTGGCCAAACAGAAACTACCGATGATGCACAGCAAAGTGAAACAGACCAGCAAATAGATACGGACCAAGCGGAGCAGGAGACTGATCCAGATGAAAGCGACGGAAATAAAGAACTGACAGGTACACTTACTTTTTGGCACTTTAATTCAGATGAAGGTCCTGCATTAGCAAGGGCATTTGAGAAGGCCTATCCCGGCGTTACCGTAAAAGACCAAATTACGGCAGATACGGATGGAAACTATCAGACAAAAGTACAATCAGCTTCAAGGTCAGGAGATTTGCCGGATGTATATGCGGCAGAGAACGCTTTTGTAAAGCGATTTGTTGATATGCCAGGGGGATATCGACCGTTGGATTTTCCTGATGTGGATCAAGTAACATCTAAATTAGTGCCTTATACTTTAGAAATCGGCACCAATTTAAATGGGGAATTA
>JAQVDB010000003.1 GCA_028698525.1 Clostridia bacterium | reverse complement strand
CTGCCTATATCATTCTCCAGTATATAGCTCATAGTTTTAAAAGCAGCTATACTTAATTTCAAAGAACTCAAATCATATTTTAAACATTTATTACATATAATTCCGTTGAATTTAGTGCTGAATCTAAAATCCCGCTCATATATTCGTTGATTACAATTTACACAATCATGCAAATAAGGCTTATACCCTAATATATCTAAATATTTTAATTCAAAAATAAGTACAAGCTTTTCTAGTTCCTGATCTGAATAGGAAATTTGCTTTAAAATATTTACAAGAAGGTTAAAAAGACGTGGGTTTGGCTGTCCCTCTTGTACTGCTTCTCTGCATAGATTTATTATATATGAAGAATATCCCAATCGTTTTAAATCATTTCTTAAGCTATAAAAAGTTTCAAAAACATTACACTGGGATAGCGTATACAAATTCTTTCCTTTAAATAATAAATAATCCCCATAACAAAAAATTTGGGAGGCGGACAGTAGGCTGCTTTTAGTCCTTCGGCAGCCTTTACATAATACCTGTAATTTACCCATGGTGGGAGAAAATAATGTTAATATTTTGTCAGCTTCCCCGAAGTTCGTGTGCATTATAACCACTGCACTAGTATTTACTAGATTCACTTACATCCTCCCGCTTACTTTACATTAATTGTTTGGTTTTTAGTCCTATTTGAATACAACTCCTTATCCGGATTATTTATTTGTTTGTATAATAAATATATATTCACCATTCCAGATTTCTCAAATATGTTCCACAATAGATCAGTTATCATTTTGTTCCTCCTTTATGAGGTTTTCATAATATATTTTGCCCTGCCCGGGAAGTTGTATTCTATGAAAAAATAACCGCTAAATCAAACTAAAAACATAGTAAAAATATTATTTGTTACTTATAACCAAAAAATTTTAAATAATTTGACTTGTTTCTCCAATCTTTATTAACCTTAACCCATAAATCCAAATAAACCTTAGTACCCAGCAAATTTTGTATTTCAGCCCTTGACCTTCTGCCTATTTCTTTTAACATATTACCCCGTTTACCTATCACTATCCCCTTATGTGAATTTTTTTCACAAATTATATTAGCAGATATATAAATTATATTCCGATTGCTCCTCTCTTTAAAAGTATCAACCTCTACCATGATACCATGGGGCACCTCTTGTTCAAGCAGTTCTAATATCTTTTCTCTTATTATCTCGGCCACTATAGTCCTTTCAGGCTGATCTGTATACATATCATCGGGAAAATATTTAGGGCCTTCCGGCATAACTGAATAAATCTTGTCTACTAATATGTCAACATTAGTACCTCTTAAAGCGGATATCTCAATTATATCATTGAAATCATATAATGATTTATATTCGGCCTCTTTTTCTTTTATAATCCGATTATCAATTATATCAGCTTTATTGATTATCAAAAACACCGGTGTATCTACATCATTAAACATCTGAATAATCCTAGAATCTATATCTTTACTGCCTCTAGATAAATCTGTGACAAATAAAATTATATCTACTTCTTTAAAAGTATTTGTAGCAGCCTCCACCATATAATCCCCCAATTTATTTTTAGGTCTATGAATACCCGGGGTATCTATAAATATAAACTGATATTTTTCACTAGTTAATATGCTCTTTATTGTATTTCTTGTAGTTTGAGGTTTATTAGATACAATAGCAACCTTTTCCCCCGTCAACTTGTTGAGCAAAGTAGACTTCCCAACATTTGGCTGACCAACAATTGTAATAAAACCGGATTTGAATTTACTGCTCAAATAACAACCTCCTTATATTTATACTGTTATATAGATAACCAATTATAAAAATAAAATTATGATTAGAGTCAATGACCTATATCTTTTTTTGAAAATGAAAAAGGTATAAGTTCTGATATATTGAAAATTTTATAAGTTCCATCAGACTTTGCTACAATAACTAGGGTATCTTTGTTTGAAAACTCAAATATTACCTGCCTACAAATGCCGCATGGGAAAGTCAATTCCTGGGAGTCTCCTACAATTGCAATTGCTCTTATCTCCCTTTCACCCTCCGAAACTGCCTTATATATAGCTGTCCTTTCGGCACAGTTAGTAGCACCGAAAGATGCGTTCTCAACATTACACCCTGTATAAATATTCCCATTTGATGTCAAAACAGCAGCCCCTACTTTAAAATTAGAATAAGGAGAATAGGAACTTTTTCTTGCTTCATTTGCCATCTTTATCAGACCATAATTATCAATCATTATTTCACTTCCATCTTTATAAATTATGTTGTTGCTTAATTGTTCCTGCTGCACTAACATTCCGCAACGTTATTTATGTGAAAATTTGAAAGATCAAAGTAGTTATCAATGTTCCTAGCACAGCACCTGCTATCACCTCGTATACATTATGTATCCCCGATTCTATTCTGCTTTGAACTACAAGAATTGCAAGCAGTATTGAAAGAGAAATTATAAGGGTATTTTTTACAATAAAAGAAATTATTATAACTACTGAAAAAGCTATTGCACTATGCCCGCTAGGCATACCTCCCTTAAGAAAAGTGCCTTTTTTGCTGCGGGATTTTAATATAATTACTGCAAAAGAAACTATTATAAGGGTAATAAATGTAATATGAGCAGGCGAATTTGTAACTTTGTTAATTATATTATTGACAGATATATTCAACCTTTCAAAAAATAATAGATATCCCACAAATATCGCATTTATAGAAGTCACTAAAACAGATCCGGCTGCTACATTCTTGGCAACTTCCGCTTTAGGATGATAATCTTTGCATAAAATATCAACTACTGCCTCAACGGCTGTATTCAGTAACTCTGCTGCAATAACCAAGGATATCGTAACGAATAAAAGTATTATCTCATTTTTTTTAAAATCCATAAAAAGGCTGGCCAGCAGAACAACTATAGAAATGGAAATATGTATTTTCATATTCCTTTGTGTCTTAAATGCATAGATTAGCCCTTTTATTGCATAGTTAAAACTATCTATAAGATTTTTTGATTTCTTATACATAAATTTATCTCCTATCTTCTAATAGATAGAGCATCTAATACTTTTTCTTCTTTATCCCTCATTATCTTTGTTTGTTCCTCATCCATATGGTCATAGCCCAATAAATGCAAAGTCCCATGAACTAACAAATAAGATAGCTCCCTTTGAACTGAATGGGCGTATTCGATAGACTGTTCAACCGCCTTGGAAAAACAAATGACTATATCACCTAAAGGCGCCTCTTCACCTGGAATACAATCTAATTTATCGATATCTATAGGTTTGCCCGGCTTAAGGTCATATAGGGGAAAAGACAATACATCAGTAACTTTATCTGTTTTTCTATATTCATAATTCAGATATTTTATCTCGCATTCGTCCACTATCGACACGCTGACTTCAAAATTTATTGCTATATCTTCCTGTTTAAACACCTCTTGAACTACAATATTTATTAAATTATTGTATTCACTCATATCATAAGTATCTTGTCTATTGTCTATTAGCACCATGCCTATTCCACCTCATGTTTTGAATTTAAATCTGGATACTCTATTCGCTCGTGGAAAATTCCTACCAAGACTTCAGAAAAAGCCAATGCTATTTTATTTAAATCTTTTAATGTCAGATCAGATTCATCTAATTGTCCATCATCTAGTTTTTCCTTGATTATCTTTCTTATGAATCCGTCTATTTCTCCCTTTCCCGCCCCATTCATTGCTCTAACAGCAGCCTCAACAGAATCAGCAAGCATGATAACCGCCGATTCTTTAGTTTGAGGTTTGGGGCCTGGGTATCTAAAATTTTCCTCATATATTTCATCGGTTTTATTTTTTGTTTTCGCCTTATGGTAAAAATATGCCACTAAAGTAGTTCCATGATGCTGGACTATGATATCACATAACACTTTAGGAAGCTTATTCCTCTTGGCTATTTCCAGTCCATCTTTTGTATGTGATGTAATAATCAAAGTACTTAGATTTGGATTTATTTTGTCATGAGGGTTTTGGTTGTTTAATTGATTTTCCTTGAAAAAATACGGTCTCTTTAACTTTCCTATATCATGATAGTACGCACCCACCCTAGCCAATACAGGATTCCCCATTACTGCTTCCGCTGCCCTTTCAGCAAGATTACTCACGATTATACTATGATGATATGTTCCAGGAGCCTCTACTAATAGTTTTTTTAGTACCGGCTGGTTAGGGTTTGATAACTCAAGCAGTTTTACATGTGTTATTATACCAAAAAGGTTCTCCCACATCGGCAATGTTCCGATTGTTAAAACAGATGACAACACCCCATTGCCAACACCCCAAATACTCTCGCTTAATATACTATTTATCTCTGTATTTGATATTATCCCAAGAGATAGCATCATCAGGAAATTAGTCATACCTACTATCAGCCCAGCCCATACCAGTGAATTTCTCTGTTGAGAATTTGCTACCTTATATACACCTATTGAACCTGCCACAATTGAAATTATAATGAAATTTACATCATTGCCTGTTGCTAACCCGATCAAAAGTACTAAAACTACATTTATTACAATAGCTATTCGCGCATTTATCAATATACATAAAAGCATAGCAAATGCAGAAACAGGTATAAGATAAAGGTTGATCTTTGCTGTCAAATATGCCACGAATAAAAATAAAATTGATAAACAGCTCAGTAGCAACATATAACTGGGCTTTTCAATCAATTTTCTTTCATACAGTACTAAATACAATATGACTATTAGTTCCAACATAAATATTATAATTCCGATTCCAATATATATGGTAAAATCTATCTTTTCATTCTTTAGAATACCGAGACTATCAAGTACTGCAATCTGCTCCCGAGTTATTATCTCTCCTTCTTTTATTATATTTTGGCCCTTCTTATATATCTGTTTTTCTACCTTTTCAGCAGCTTTTTCTCTCTCCATAGTGGTAGTAGTTTCATCATATATTAAATTAGGTTTAATAGCAGAACAAATTATATTATAACCTAATGTTCTTACCTCGTTCGAGATATCCAAATCTTGGAGTTCAACCAGTATATCACTTTTTGCTTGGTAAAGTGAGTCTGACTTAATCCCAGCACTCATAATTTTTTTGAGCAACGATAAACCTTCTGATTGAATGAGGTTAATCTCTTCTATATCCGATGTAAATGCAGTTGTCAAATCCTTAGTAGATACTTTAAAAGGGAATTCGTCCTTGTATTTTAAAAAAAATTGTTGGTTTTCATCTGGTATATCTGTTGAAATGTTATCATTAACATTTTTTTGTTCTACAGTATCATCTTGCATAGATTGGGCGTTTTGTCTGATATTTTTTAAAATATTAAAAAAATCATTATATTGGTCTATGGCATTTTGAGTTATATCGGTATCTAATTTATAAGTATCCATCACTTTTTCCATTGCTTGTTCTTTCAACCGGTCAGTAGTCAATATATCCACAACATCTTTTGTAGCCTTTATATTTTGCTGTGCTACCTCTCCAGCCTTAACATCATACCTTTCTGGCATTATGCTGGATAAAATAATTATAAAAATTATTATATATGTCACAATAGCAACAAGGATATTTTTCAACGAATTGCTGCTCTTGAACTTATTTATAGAGATTTTTGGACGCTTGTCCAGTTTTAACCCTGTAGATGGCATAGAAAACATCTCCCAGCATTTTTATTAATTTGTTTCTTCTTTGTAAGTATCATAAGCTCTTATTATCTTTTTCACCAGCTCATGTCTTACCACATCATTTTCATCTAGATATACAAAATCAATACCATTTATATTCTGCAATATTTTAATAGCTTGTTTTAATCCAGAAAATTTGCCATTCGGCAGATCGGTCTGAGTTATATCACCTGTAACCACAACTTTTGAACCAAACCCCATCCTAGTCAAAAACATTTTCATCTGTTCTGGGGTAGTATTTTGAGCCTCGTCTAAAATTATAAAAGAATCATTCAGCGTTCTGCCTCTCATATAAGCCAGTGGTGCTACTTCTATCAAACCTCTTTCCATATATTTATCAAAAGCTTCGCCACCTATAATGTCATATAATGCATCATATAAAGGCCTTAAATAAGGATCAACTTTATTTTGAAGATCCCCTGGCAAAAAACCCAGTTTTTCACCTGCCTCTACAGCTGGTCTAGTAAGAATTATTCGATAAACGCTCTTGTCCTTAAATGCCTTGACTGCAGCAGCCATTGCAAGATAAGTCTTGCCCGTCCCTGCCGGACCAATCGAAAAAACAATATCATTCTTCAGCATTGAGTTCAGATATAATCTTTGGCCGAGAGTTTTGCATTTTATTGGCCTTCCTTTATAAGTGATACAAGCAACATCTGATGACGAATCGGTTAAAAAGTGTTCTTTACCGACTTTCGCAAGTTTTATGGCATATTTTATCTTGTAGGTATCTACTATTTCACCAGATTTAATAACTTCTAATAGTTTTTTTATCACCTTTTGCGCTAACTCGACGCCATACCTGTCTCCACTGATTTTAATTTCATCTTCTCTCAACACTACACTCACATTTAACTTGTGTTCCAGCACCTTTATATTTCTATCCTGACTACCAAACAAATTTATTACTTGATCTACAGACTCTACCTTTATGGTTTTCTCTTTTAGTTGATCACTCAATACTGTTTTCCTCCTGATTGATATTGATAGGATGTTTATTGCCTATATTTTCTAATGCTTCTATAATAGCTTTTACCTTTATTCTCTTTTTCCCTATGATACTAAAACTGAACTGTTTGTCAACTATTTTGGTATTTGGGGGTATTCTATCCATTATTTTTTGCAAAGCTTTATCTTTAACGATGTTTTGCGCTTGCTCTATATTTATCTTTTCTTTTTTTTCATATGTTTCATAGTATATCTCACTCTTTATATATATAGGAAAATCAAATATGTTGCTATTTATAAGTTTTTTTTCATTGGTTTGTTTTTGATACTTGTTAAAGTCTTGATCCCTCTCCTTAATAATTAACTCCAGATCGGATACTTTTAAAATTTTCCTTTCATCTTTATTGCCTGTACGAATTACTTTGATTTCTTGCAAATCCTGTTCCGCATCAGATTCATACCAAACCCTTCCTATAATTTCACCCATTGAATGTACATAAAAACAGCGTTCTTGGTCCAATTCAATAATACCTGTTATAAGGATATCACCCTTTTTTACAATATCCCCCGGCTGTACAACAGCATTCCCATTAAAAGCAACTATAGTTTCTACCATAGCATCCTTTACTGCAATTATATCACATGGTACTTGATCGTCTATTATTTCCGGCTTTTCTATACTTTCTACTACATTGACAATAATCTTAGTACCTCTAATCTCTATGCCTATCCAGCTAAACTCAGTGAGATTTAATAGCAAGTTATTCTCCAGCAGATTGGTATCTATGCTTCGTTTTTTTACACCTATCTTTACTCCATACTCATTTAATTTATCAATTACATAATTTTCATCTACCGTTTTAATACCCTGAATTTCTATATCCCAAATAAAAGAAGACAGATAATACAATATTAACAAAAACAGCACAGCCCCTGCTGCAAGCATCTTCCTTATCTTTAACCTATAAATAATAAAAGGCAGTCCTTTTTTTTCTATTATTGAAATATTACATTTAACCTTTTGAGCTATATTGCTTAATCTTTTAAAATCTTTAACTGTGGCTTTTGCTGTTAAAACTATATGACTGAGCTTG
The DNA here is from genome assembly GCA_028698525.1 of Clostridia bacterium. Lineage (NCBI taxonomy): Bacteria > Bacillati > Bacillota > Clostridia > Clostridia bacterium. The sequence goes on along the minus strand of JAQVDB010000003.1, from coordinate 47,272 downwards.
TGTACATCCCAGATATGGATGTCTTCACGGACAGCCAAATTTAAAAATTTTTCTACCGATAATCCTTCTATTTTTATAATAACATAACCTCTTACATAACTCCACAATTCTATTTTCAAAAGTACCACCCTTTATACGGTATAAACTAAATCAAAAAATAAACTCAACGTTTTCAATCTGACCTGCCACGATTATTTCGTCTGTTCGTATTTTACTTATTGAAAGATCCCTGCCAACAATTCTTATAATTCCAATGCTTGTATTTATTCTTGCTCTTTGTAAATTATATTCTATAATCCCTTTATGATTTTCTATATACATCTGCAAGTTTCCAATCATAGTTATCCTAGGTAAATCTAACATTACATCTTTGGGAAGCTCTAGCATTTCTGAAAGCAAAGCTTTTATATTATCTGTTTTTTTGCTGTCCATAGTCAGCCTCCTTTTTCCACATTGGGAATAATCAACTGGCACTAATTTTATTATTCGAATTTAAGGAGAAATGTCATTCATCTATATTTAAAATGTATGCTTTTAAAACAAAAAAAAGAATGGTAAATTTCATGTTACCATTCTTTTGCTCTTGATTGCCTTCCACCTTTCAAAGATTTCGGTGGCCCTAGAATTTCCTTCATTATGATACCTTGTAGTATACTTTTTTTGTTGAAAGCTAATAATTGCTTATTCACTTTGCGTTTCGTATTTTTAATACTATCCATTTCAGCGATATTTTGTTCTGTAGCTTTTTCTGGATAGTTCTGTTTTGGCTGTTGTTCAATATCATAATTCTTGTTTCCAGTTGCTTTATTCGCCACTCTCTTTGATGGGACCTTTACAGTATCTTGTTGAATGTCGGTATAAGGCGTTTGGGCTTTAGATACTTGTGATTTAATTGTTTGTCTAGTTTTGTTGGCCTTTTGGGATTGTTTTGCAATGTTATTCAATACCGCAACTATTATTGCAATTACTACAATAATCTCCATTATATTACACCTCCGTACATAAAAGAGGTAAATTTTTATTCTTCATGTTTACCGTCATTACCGATTTTAGAAATAGCTTCCCTCATACCTGTGTCTGCTAGGATGTTCTTCATATTGTAATAGTCCATAACGCCCAGTTTCCCTTCGCTTAAAGCTTTAGCCATGGCCTTAGGCACCTCTGCTTCAGCTTCTACAACTTTAGCCTTCATTTCCTGTACAGCTGCTATCATCTCTTGTTCTTTGGCAACTGCCATAGCTCTCCTTTCCTCTGCTCGGGCCTGTGCAATTCTCTTATCCGCTTCTGCTTGATCAGTCTGTAATTGAGCTCCAATATTTCTTCCCACATCTACATCTGCAATATCAATAGACAGTATTTCAAAAGCCGTTCCTGAATCCAGTCCTTTGTTTAAAACAGTCTTGGAAATCGAATCGGGATTTTCCAGCACTTCTTTATGTGTTGGTGAAGATCCTACAGTTGTAACTATGCCTTCTCCCACTCTAGCTATAATTGTTTCTTCCCCAGCGCCCCCTACCAGTCGATCAATATTGGCCCTTACTGTAACACGTGCTTTTACTATTACTTCTATACCATCTTTAGCAACTGCTGCCACATTAGGTGTTTCAATGACTCTGGGATTAACGCTCATCTTTACAGCCTGTAAAACATCTCTCCCCGCAAGATCGATAGCCGCAGCACGTTCAAACTGCAGTTCGATATCAGCTCTTTGAGAAGCTATCAAGGCATTTACAACTTTATCTACATTCCCTCCTGCCAAATGATGAGCCTCCAATTTATTTATCGACATATCCAAGCCTGCTTTATTTGCCTTAATAAGAGGGTTTACTATTTTTTGTGGAACAACCCTTCTCAGCCTCATTCCCACAAGAGTAAAAATACCTACTTTTACCCCTGCCGCAAGGGCAGAAATCCAAAGGCCTACTGGGATAAAAGTGAACAACGCTATTAGCGCAATGATAATTATCACTACCAAAATAACTAATGCAATCAAACCTTCAAACATACACATTCCTCCTTAAATTAAATTTTTTTAACAACTATTTTTCTGCCTTCAACTCTTACTACCTTTACTTCAGATCCTCTATCAATGAATTCTCCTTCCGATACCACATCGATTTTCTCTCCATTTACATCAACCGCCCCTGAAGGTCTTAAGTCGGTCAATGCATAACCGGATTTATCAAGATAATCCTGATATTTTGACCAGCCTATATTCCCTGAATCGTCTTTCTGTGAATATCTTAATATTATTTTATCAAATATTTTGCTTTTTGAAACATATTTAAATGTTATCGGCAATATTATTATGCTAAGTATAATAGCTGTAACCAATGAAATTAATGCGCTTTGAGGACTAGAAGAAGCCAAGAATATACTTAATATCACACATATTATTCCGCCTGCACCCACCACCCCAAAACCTGGTATACCTAATTCAATCAACAATAGCATAAGACCTGCTAAAAATAAAATAACCGCACCCCAATCTGCATTACCGGCTAGTATATTACCCCAAAAATACAATGAAAATGATACTATACTTATAGTTCCTGCTAATCCAAAGCCTGCAGCAAAAATTTCTATTATAAGACTGATTATCCCTATGCTCAATAAAAAAGGTGCAACATAAGCGCTGCTTACCATTTTAGCTAAATTAACCTTAAAATCAGAATCAACCCGTTGTGCTTTATAAGAATCAAACCCTTGAACTTCAGCTATTTTTGATATGTTTTGAAATGTTCCGTCACTAAATCCTATTTGTTGTGCCTTTGTAGAAGACAAGGTCAGCAATTTCCCTTTGTCTATCAACCCTTCAATTTCAACATCCCTATCTATCATAGCTGATACAATATCTGCATCCTTACCATTTACCTCAGCCGCACTGATTACATCCTCTTTCCATGCAGACAATATTTTCTCATCATTTGGTATTGTTTCAGCAGCGCCTATTGTACTGCCTGGTGCCATATACATTTTATCACAGGATACAGCTAACAGGACGCCTGCAGATAAAGCGCGCTTATTCACAAAGGATATTGTTCTAATATTACAATCGAATATAGCATCTTTTATCTCAAAAGCTGAGTCTATCAGTCCACCAGGAGTATTTATATCTAATATTATAAGATCGAATTTCTCTGCTTCCGCTTTCTCAATAGCGCTTTTAACAAAGCCTGCCTGTGCAGGATTGATTTCACCGCTTACAGGTATAACACATATATTCGCCTGGTCCTCTGATTCTGCATTTGCTGAATAAATTGGCAGAAACAATACAAGTATAACTAGAACCATGATAAATATATTTTTTTTATACATAAAGCTCACCCTTTACTTCTAAATTAAAGAAATACTCCATCTGCCTTACATTCAAGTCCCATATTGAATGGTTTAGCTTAAACTTTGTCGAAGATATATACAACAGGTGTTGTTTACACCTATGCTGCTTAATTAATAGATATTAACTATTAACATCAAATATCTCTTAATTAAGCAAAAAATAAAGGAAAACTATCAGTTTTCCTTTATATTATACCATGTTTTCGCAACTTGAATCTTCAAGAATTATATTCCACTTTTAAAGTGTTTGTAGATATTGCTTTACTAATTTACTAACAATGCTGCCATCAGCTCTTCCTCTTACTTTAGGCATTATTTTACTCATAATCTTTCCCATATCTTTCATGCTATTCGCTCCTACTTCACTTGCAGTCTGATCTACCATTTCCATTATTTCAGATTCAGAGAGTTGGCGAGGTAAATATTCCATCAAGACATTTATCTCTTCTTTTAAATCATCTACAATATCTTGTCTGTTACCTCTTTCGAATTCAGGGATTGAGTCCCTTCGCTGCTTTACTTCTTTCGCAATGATCTCAATAACACCTTGGTCATCAAGTTCTACTCTCTTATCTTTTTCGACTTGAAGTATAGCCGCCCTAGTCATGCTGATAGCGTTCTTTCTTAAAGTTTGTCTGTCCTTCATGGCAGATTTCATATCTTCTAACAATCTATCTTTGAGAGACATAGATATAATTCTCCTTTATTATCTTCTTCTTCTCTTTTTTCTTGCAGCCTCTGCCTTTTTCTTTTTCTTTATGCTGGGCTTTTCATAGTGTTCTCTTTTTCTTATCTCTGACAGCACTCCTGATTTTGCACATTTACGTTTAAATCTTTTTAAAGCACTGTCTAGGGATTCATTTTCCCCCACTCTGATTTCCGACATTTCTCTCCCTCCCTCCGCTACCTGGACAGATAGAAACTATAGAATATTATAACTTATATGAACTTGGATTGCAAAATAATTATCAGCCTGGAGGCCAATTCAACTGTCTACCACCCAAAAGGTGGAAGTGTATGTGCTCAACTGTTTGTCCTCCATCTTTCCCACAGTTATTAACAAGCCTAAATCCATTTTGGTGGATACCAAGTTCCTTTGCCAGATATTTTGCTACTTTAACTGCTTCTTTAACAACATAAACATTGCTTTCATCTATATCAAGAAGAGATGAAATATGCTGTTTAGGTATTATTAAAACATGTACAGGTGCTTTAGGATCAATGTCTTTAAATGCTATGATATTGTCATCTTCAAATAATATTTTGCTGGGAATTTCTTTGTTGGCAATTTTACAAAATATGCAATCCTGCATCCAATCACCTCCTCAATAAAAATCAATACAGCATTAAGTATAAAATATAAAAATCCAACTGCAAAATTTAATTTAAAACTTAATTAACAAACCTAAGTTTTAAACCGGATGTTTATATAAATATATTCAACAAAAATATTTAAAACCCTTCATGCATTTTGGTACAGCATTATTGTACAATATCACCAATAATGCTTTCATTAAATATTTTTGTAAGTTTTACATCCATTATCTTATTTATAATATCATAATCGCTTTTTGATAATACTTTAATATAATTATCAGTATGCCCTTCATAATAACCTTCAATTGCAGGCGATTCCTGCTCAAATAATACTTTAGCTTTCTTGCCTTTAGACGAAATCATAAAATCATATTTTAACTGTTGTGCAATCTCGTTCAGCTGTCTGCTTCTTTGTTCTTTTACTTTAGAATTCACCTGATTATCTAATAGAGCTGCATGGGTACCCTTTCTAGGAGAAAACTTAAATATGTGTATCTGGCTGAACTTTATCCTTTTCACAAAATCACAAGTCATTTTAAAGTCATCAGCTGTCTCTCCCGGGAATCCCACTATAATATCTGTAGTTACTGAAACATTTGGAATTGCAGATTTTAACTTCATTATTGCAGTCTCATATTCCTCTGTTGTGTATCTTCTGTTCATATCTCTTAAAATTTTATTGCACCCACTCTGTAAAGAAACATGGTAATGTGGACACATCTTGGTAATGATTGATACCCTTTCTATAAACTCGTCCGTCAACAAACGTGGATCAACAGAACTTAACCTTATTCTTTCTATACCAGATATTTCATTTATAGCCTCAATAACATCTATAAGCCCTGATTCTCCTGTATCTAATCCGTATGATGCTATATGAATACCAGTAAGCACAATTTCCTTGTATCCTTCAGAAGAAAGCTTCTTTACTTCGTTTATTATACTGCTTTGATTTCTACTCCTTATCCGTCCCCTTGCATAAGGTATTATGCAATAAGAGCAAAACTGGTTACAACCTTCCTGTATTTTTACAAACGCCCTAGTTCTTGTCTGATACCCGCTTATAGGTATTTCCTCAAATTGATTAATGTCCTTTATATCATCAACAATAGATATTTTTTGTCTGTTCTTTTTCACTTGATCAATATAATAAAGCAATTGACCTCTTTTATTAGTACCCAAAACTATATCTACATCTTCCAATCCTTCCAGCTCTTTTGGAGATATTTGAGCATAACAACCCATCACCACAACAATAGCTTTTTTGTTATGGCGTTTTGCTCTCCTTATCATCTGCCTGGATTTTCTAGCACTAATATTTGTAACAGTACAGGTATTTACAACATAAACATCTGCATTATCATCAAATCCAACTATTTGATATCCGTTTTGTTCAAACTGTTCTACAATTCCCTGGGTATCGTATTGGTTAACTTTACACCCTAGAGTATAAAATGCGGCTTTTGGCAACTTTTATCCTCCTATATCTCCAAACTCATATAAAAATATCGAAGCAACAACAATACCTGCTGTCTCGGTACGCAGTATTCTAGGTCCAAGTGTTATAGGTGTTATTTCTCTAGAAACAGCAGCATCTATCTCCTGTCTATCAAAACCACCTTCAGGCCCTATAAATATGCCCACACTTATTATTTTATCAATATTATCATTTATTACACTTTTTAACGATTTTTTTTGCTCCCCAACAAAGGGAATGATGTTTAAATCATTCTCCTTTGACTGAAACAATGCCTCATTATAGTTGATAGGAAAATCTATCTGAGGTATAATGGTCCTGCCTGATTGTTTACACGCATTCTCACTTATCTTTTTCCATCTTTCTACTTTTCTTTTAGCATTATTCCTATCTAGTTTTACTATTGTTCGTTTAGTCATTATCGGTATAATTCTGTTTACACCTATCTCGACACTTTTTTGAATTATATAATCCATTTTAGCCGATTTCGGTATTGCTTGGAACAACGAAATTTTTAGTTTTGGCTCTATATCTATAGACACTTTATCTTTTATGCAGCACACAATTTGTTCTTTATTGATTTGGGCAATCTCAGCAATATATTCATTGCCCTTCTTATCACAAATATTCAATTGTTGTCCTACTTGCATTCTAAGCACATTAATTATATGGTGCAAGTCATCACCGTTTATTAAAACCTTGCCATCCTTTATATCTTCATGATCCACAAAAATCTTTTTCACTTTAATGCTCCTCATGCTTTGCTACAATAGTAATCCATTCGCCCTTAGTTAGAACCTCAACTTCATCATACCCAAACATATTGAGTTCATCAACTACATCTTGATACCTTTCTTTGATTATTCCGGATGATACAAATAACCCGCCTGGTATTAAGTTTTTGTATGCTATTCCACACAACTCTATTATGCAATCAGCGATAATATTTGCAACAACTATATTAGCCTTAACATCAACATTATATAACAAATTAGCTTTACCCACTTCAACAATATTTGAAACGCAATTTCTGGCTACGTTTTCCTTGCATGCTTTTATAGCGTTATCGTCTGTATCCAATGCGATAACTTTTTCACAGCCAAGTTTTGCTGCAGCTATTGACAGTATACCGCTCCCACATCCAACATCAATGAGTGTATAGCCATTCTTCACATATTTCTCCAATAATTCCAAGCACATGCTGGACGTCTCATGGGTGCCCGTTCCAAAAGCCATCCCAGGATCCATTTCGATCACTATTTTATTTTTTTCTCTTGAATAACTTTTTTGGTCCCATGTAGGTTTAACAATAAAATTATTACCAACATTGAATGTCTTATAAAATTTTTTCCAGTTATTTTCCCAATCTTTTTGATAAACTTTCTTGAAGTCTATTTCAAAGCTGGCCTTAGGAAAAAACGCTTTTTTAATATAACCCAATCTATCCTCGATTAGATTTAGTTGGTCATGCAAAGATATATCATTAATCAAGTAAGCTTTAATTAAAACATATTCACCCGCATGTTTTACCGAATCTTCGTCAAAATAGTCCCAATAATCAATTTGTTGCCTGCAGTCCAATATGTCTTTTGAGTCTTCTATAACCAATCCATTAATCCCAGTTTCAAACAATACATTTGAAGCCGCCTCTTGTATATCCCTGGTAACCTTTATAGCAACTTCTATCCATTCCATTCTAAAGCCATTCCTTTCAGACTCCAAAAACATCTTTCATTTTCTTGAAAAACGTCTTTCTCTCCTCATAAATTTCCTTTCCACTAGTAGCTTCTTCAAACTTTTTCAGTAGCTCTTTCTGTTCATGATTAAGTTTTTTAGGTACTGAAATTTTTACATTTATAAATTGGTCACCTCTGCCGTAACCTCTTAAACTCGGTATGCCTTTATTTTTTATTTTAAAAGTAGTACCTGTTTGAGTGCCTTCAGGTATCTTAAATTTTATTTTGCCATCCAGAGTAGGGATCTCAAGTTCTGTACCCAATGCTGCCTGTGCAAAAGTAATAGGGATCTCACAATACACATCATTGCCTTGCCTTTCAAATAAATTGTGTGGCTTAACGTTGATATATACATATAAATCCCCTGGCGGACCACCATGCTCTCCGGGTTCTCCTTGTTCTCTTATGGTTATAGCTTGCCCTGAATCTATTCCTGCAGGTATATTAATACTAATCTTTTTAGTTGCTCTTACTTTGCCTTTACCGTGGCATTTATCGCAAGGTTCTTTGATAATTTTTCCTGCTCCATGACATTTATCACAGGTCTTAATATTTACAAACCTGCCAAAAGGTGTACTTTGAACTTGTTGATATTCACCAGTTCCATCACATTTGGGACAAACTTCTATTTCGGTACCTGATTTAGCGCCCGTCCCATTACAATTTCCGCATATATCCATTTTTGATATTTTCATAGTCTTTTTTGTACCAAATGCTGCTTCCTCAAACGTTATATCCAGGTCATACCTTATATCCGCACCCTTTCGTGGCCCGTTTCTTCTTCTTCGTGACCCAGTAAATCCAGTACCACCAAAAAACATGTCAAAAATATCGCCAAAGCCGGTCTCATCAAACCCCTCAAAACCTCCAAATCCGCCACCAAATCCATTCTGTTCCGCCCCTGCATGGCCAAATCTGTCATATCTTGCTCTAGTCTCCGGATTGCTCAAAACTTTATAGGCTTCATTAACTTCTTTAAACATGGCTTCAGCTTGCTTATCTCCTTGATTTAAATCAGGATGGTATTTCTTAGCAAGCTTTCTATATGCCCTTTTTATCTCATCATCATTTGCGTTCTTATCAATGCCTAATACTTCATAATAATCCCTTTTTGCCACGTTTTTATCACCTTCCCTTTTCATCCACATTAAAGCCAAAGCTTTTTAGCTTTGGCTTTAATGTGACAAAAAGCTATATTCTGTTTAATCATTTTTGCTTTCATCATCGTCCACTACCTCATAATCAGCATCTACTACATCATCATCTGATTTTGACTCCTGTTGTGGCCCTGTATCTCCTGCTGATGAAGCACCTTGCTGTTGAGCTTGACTCTGATAGATTTTACCGAATATTTCGTAAGAAACCTTGGACAGTTCATCCGCACTATTGTTTATTTCATCTACATTATCAGAATCAAGGGCTTTCTTTAATTTATCTATATTTTGCTGAATCTTTTCCTTATCTGTTTGATCCAATTTTTCATCCATTTCCTTTAATGTCTTTTCGGTTTGATAGACGAGTGAATCACCTTTATTCTTTGCCTCAACAAATTCTTTCTTCTTTTTATCCTCTTCTTCAAATTTTTTAGCTTCGTTTACTGCTTTTTCAATTTCTTCCTCAGACATATTAGTAGTAGCAGTGATAGTGATATCCTGTTTATTTCCAGTACCTAAATCTTTTGCAGATACATGGACTATTCCATTTGAATCTATGTCAAAAGTAACCTCTATCTGTGGAACTCCTCTTGGTGCAGGCGGAATACCTGTTAGCTGAAATCTTCCTAATGTCTTATTATACGTAGCCATTTCTCTTTCGCCCTGAAGCACATGAATATCTACGCTAGTTTGACCATCAGCTGCAGTAGAAAATACTTGGCTCTTTTTGGTTGGTATAGTGGTATTTCTCTCTATTATCTTGGTGAATACGCCTCCTAGAGTCTCTATACCCAATGACAAAGGAGTAACATCTAGCAGCAAAACATCTTTTACTTCGCCACCTAAAACTCCTGCTTGAATAGCCGCACCAATGGCTACACATTCGTCTGGATTTATTCCTTTATGAGGATCTTTACCGGTCACCTTTTTTACAGCCTCTTGAACAGCCGGTACCCTAGTAGAACCTCCTACAAGGATAATTTTATCAAGCTCACTTGGTTTAAGGGAAGCATCCTGCAATGCTCTTTTCATGGGTTCGGTAGTCTTGTCAATCAAATCTACAATCAATTCTTCGAACTTAGCTCTTGTGATATTTATGTCAAGATGTTTCGGTCCTGATGCATCTGCAGTTATAAAAGGAAGATTTACATTTGTAGTCATAGCAGTTGATAGCTCTTTCTTGGCCTTTTCTGCAGCATCCTTTAATCTCTGCATGGCGATCTTGTCGTTTTTTAAATCTATACCATTTTCCTTTTTAAACTCTTGGGCAAAATAGTCTATCAATCTTTGATCAAAATCGTCCCCCCCAAGCTTATTGTTACCGCTTGTTGCCAGCACTTCAAAAACTCCATCTCCAAGCTCCAGTATAGAAACATCAAACGTACCTCCACCAAGGTCATATATGAGTATCTTTTGATTGTTTTCCTTGTCTGCACCATAGGCTAATGCTGCAGCAGTAGGCTCGTTGATGATACGCAACACTTCCAGTCCAGCTATTTTCCCCGCATCTTTAGTAGCCTGCCTCTGGCTATCACTAAAATATGCAGGTACAGTTATTACCGCTTGCTTTACTTCTTCTCCCAGATAACTTTCTGCATCTGTTTTTAGCTTTTGCAGTACCATAGCGGAAATTTCCTGAGGAGAATAATCTTTATCATCGATATGTACAGTTTTATCTGTACCCATATCTCTTTTTATAGATATAACAGTTCTATCGGGATTTGTTATTGACTGTCTTTTTGCAACCTCTCCTACCAATCTTTCTCCTTCTTTGGTAAATGCTACAACAGAGGGAGTAGTCCTATTACCTTCTTGGTTCGGGATTACTACAGGTTCCCCACCTTCCATCACAGCGACACATGAATTTGTCGTTCCTAAATCTATACCAATTATTTTTCCCATATTTTGTCCTCCTTTATGATTAAATTAAAATTTTAAATTAGTTTGCTACTTTTACTATGCTATGTCGCACCACTTTTTCGTCTTTAATATATCCCTTCTGTAATACTTCTACAATTATATTTTCTTCCTGATCTTCCTGCCTGTCAACTGTCATCACAGCATCATGCAAATTAGGATCAAATTTTTCCCCCATACATTTTATCTCCACAATACCTTTGCTGGCCAATATACCTTCGTATTGCTTAGCTATCTTTTCAATACCATCTACAACAGCTTTAGGCCACTTTTCATTCTTGCCTGTTTCAATAGCTCTCTCAATATTATCCAATACGGGAAGAAAATCGTTTACCACATTAAATAAAGTGTCCTCATACATTTTAGACATCGCATTTTTGTTTCTCTTTTTATAATTTTCAAAATCAGCCTGAACCCTTTTGGCTAAATTTATATATTCTTCAGCTTTTGATTTGTATTCTTCACACTCTTTTTTTAAATCTTCAAATTCAGCTTTAGAAACAAAATTTTTTTTCTCATCGTCTGTGTCAATATTTTCCTCTTCATCAATATTTACTACATCTTCTTTTTCATGATTAGCTTCCACTTCTATTCACCTTCTTTTATTTGTTTTTTCTACTGAACAAAATATGCCAACTTATTTCAAAACCATATTTGTAAGCATATCACTCAGATTATTTTTTATGAAATTGATGAGCGTTATAACATTTGCATACTGCATTCGCGTAGGTCCTATAACACCAATAGTCCCGATTTTTTTATCACCTATTTTATAGGTAGCTTTAATTACGCTACAGTCATGCATTTCTTCATATTCATTTTCTTGACCTATTGATATCTCCAAATCTAAATTTGAAGGCATAGTGAGCAAATCTATCAATAACGACTTTTCCTCAAAAATTGATAAAAACCCTTTAGCCTTTAGAACATCATTGTACTCAGGAAAATTAAATATGTTTGTAGCACCATCCAAATATATGTCATTGTAATCTGGAGAGTTAGCACATTTATTGATATTATCAACAATGTTATTCAATATATCCTTGTATCTGGCTAATTCATTTTTTAGCTCGCCTAAAACCGATATATCAACTTCCGATACCGTCTTACCTCTAAATTTTGAGGTCAGCAGCCTAGATATCTTATGAAGCTCTTCCCGGGTTATCCCACTGGGTAATTTAATTATCACATCTTTTATGATACCAGCATTGGTAACAATTATCAATAATGCTCTTCTACTTGCTACCTGAATGATTTCTATGTTTTTTATCATCACATTATTGAGCTGAGGAGCTAATACTAATGATGTATACTTTGTTAAATCAGATATAATTTTTGCAGTATTTACTATTATAGTTTCAATTTTATCCAAATGCTTTTTATATATTCTGTTTATTTCTCTCGCCTGCACCTCGCTTAATTCATTTACTCTCATCAGATTATCTACATACAATCTGTATCCTTTATCAGAAGGAATTCTTCCTGCGGAAGTATGCGGCTGTATCAAGTATCCTAACTCCTCTAAATCTGACATTTCATTCCTTATGGTTGCGGAGCTAATACCTACATTATATTTCTTCGCTATAGTCCTTGAACCCACAGGCTCTGCATTCATGATATAATCATCAACCACAGCTTGAAGAATTGCCAATTTTCTTTCATTCAGTTCCACTAGAATCATCCCTCCTTTTTGTTAGCACTCTTGTTAGTAGAGTGCTAATTCTATGATATAGAGAATACCATTTGACATGGTTTTTGTCAATAGCTGTTTATCTTTATTTATTACTAATTTTTATCAATACTTTTAATTAACTCTTATTTTTCTGTTATATGTGTTTTATGGGTAACAATTCAATCATTACTGAATTATATATATCCATACCCTTATCCGTCAGGCTTATATACTTTTCATCTTGATGTAATAATTTTTTTTCTTCTAGAAAAGATATCGTTTCATTAGGTATAATCATTTCTATAGGCATTGCAAAATGTTTCTTAAATATATTCCTATTGACTCCCCTAATCAATCTCATTGCAAGCATTAACTCGTCATTTATACAGGTTGACAAATCTACATATTCTTTAAATTTTAATGGCAGACTTTCTTTATTTAATGATTGTATATATTCATGTATGCTATCTGTATTTGCAAACCTACTGTCAAACAAATAGGAATGTGCACTACACCCCAACCCCAAATATTTTCTGTTCAACCAATATATCAGGTTGTGTCTACATTGTCTTCCTTTCTTGCAAAAGTTCGAAATTTCATAGTGTTCATATCCATTTGTTTCCAAAACTTGTTTGACAAGACTATACATGTCTCTATCCAGATCTTCGTCGGGATGCGGCATCTGTCCACTATTGATCATGTCATACAAAGGAGTATTTTCAGATACTTGCAAACTATAACATGAAATATGTTCCGGCTCCAGCTTTATCACTTCATATAAGCTTTCTTCCCAGTCTTCCATTTTTTGTGTTGGGATACCAAAAATTAAATCTATGTTTATATTGTCAAACCCTGTATCCCTCGCCATTGAGTAACTGTATAAAAAGTCTTCTTTCGTATGTATACGTCCAATACGAGATAAAATTTTGTTTTGTAATGCTTGAAGACCTATACTCAATCGATTAATGCCTGCTCTTCTATATCGAATAAGTTTATTCTTATTTAAAGTTCCGGGATTAGCTTCAATTGAAATCTCCGGATTTCTAACTATATCAAATTTATTAAATACTGCGTCTAATACATAATTTATGCGCGATGAAGGTATATATGATGGGGTTCCCCCTCCAATATATATGCTGGTTATCTTACTATCTTTAATTTTGGAAGAATAAATATTTACTTCTCTTATCAACGCATCAATATAGGAATCTATATATTCCCCTGCACCTTCATATGAGTTAAAATCACAATAAAAACACTTTTTTTCGCAAAATGGCATATGAATATATAACCCAATTTTATCCATGTTATTACCCCGCTTCTTTATATCAGTCCATTTTCAAGACTGACATAAATGCTTCCTGGGGAATCTCTACCTTTCCTATCTGCCTCATACGTTTCTTTCCTTCCTTTTGCTTCTCAAGCAATTTTCTTTTCCTTGTTATATCTCCACCATAACATTTTGCCAATACATCTTTTCTGAGTGCCTTTACTGTTTCCCTAGCTATTATCGTATTCCCAATTGCAGCCTGTATTGGGATTTCAAATAATTGTCTGGGTATTATTTCTTTTAATTTTTCAGCAATCAATCTCCCTTTAGCCTGAGCCTTATCCTCATGCACTATCAAGGATAATGCATCAACAACTTCTTTGTTTATCAGTATATCAAGTTTAACTAGCGATGATTGCTGATAACCAATAAATTCATAATCAAAAGATGCATACCCACGGGTCTTTGACTTTAAGGAATCAAAAAAATCATATATTATCTCATTTAAGGGCATTTTATAAGTCATCAATACTCTAGTCTCTTCTATATATTTCATGTTGTCATACATACCTCTTTTTTCCTGGCACAGTTCCATCACAGCACCTACATATTCTGAAGGACACATTATCTGTGCTTCCACCAAAGGTTCTTCCATATATTCAATTTCTGAAGGATTAGGTAAATTAGTAGGATTATCTACCAATATTACCTCTCCATCAGTCCTTTTTACCTTGTATATTACACTGGGAGCTGTTGTGATGATGTCTAATTCAAATTCCCTTTCTATGCGCTCTTGCATTATCTCCATATGTAATAATCCTAAAAATCCACATCTGAATCCAAATCCCAATGCAATGGATGTTTCAGGCTCAAATTCAAGTGAAGCATCGTTCAGTTTTAATTTTTCTAAAGCCTCTCTTAGATCATCATACTTGGAACCATCAGCAGGATATATCCCACAATATACCATGGGCTTTACTTTTTTGTACCCTGGCAAAGGTTTGTCTGTTGGTTTATTTTCATCAGTAACAGTATCTCCAACATTTACATCCGCCACATTTTTGATGCTGGCAGCTATATATCCAACTTCACCAGCTTTTAACTGGTTAGTACTCACTAATGCCGGCGTAAAAAATCCCACCTCATTTACCTCAAACACCTTATTGTTTGACATGAATTTTATATTCATTCCAGGCTTTATAGTACCTTCTTTAACTCTTACATATGGGATTACACCTTTATAACTATCATAAAAAGAGTCAAAAACCAATGCCTTCAGCGGTGTATTACTATCTCCTTTCGGTGCAGGTACTGCATCTACAATTTTTTTAAGCACACTCTCAATTCCTATTTTTTCCTTTGCAGAAATAAGAGGAGCATCCGATGCATCTAATCCAATTACATCTTCTATCTCCTTTTTTACTTCTTCCGGGCGAGCACCTGGAAGATCAATTTTGTTTATCACTGGAAATACCTCTAAATCATGTTCCAAAGCCATATATACATTTGCCAATGTCTGAGCTTCTATCCCTTGAGACGCATCCACCACCAATATAGCACCTTCACATGCAGCTAAGCTTCTTGATACCTCATAGGTAAAATCCACATGACCAGGGGTATCTATCAAATTTAAAATATACTCTTCCCCATCTGTTTTATATATTAGCCTTACAGGCTGGGCCTTTATTGTAATACCCCGTTCTCTTTCTAGATCCATAGTATCCAATATTTGTTCTTCCATTTCTCTCTTTGTAAAGGTTCCTGTATCCTCTAACAATCTGTCTGCAAGCGTAGATTTTCCATGATCTATATGTGCAATTATACAAAAATTCCGTATTTTATCCTGTTTGTTTTGTTTCATTAAATGCTTCCTCCTTTTCAGAATCCATTATAACATATACAATTATACTAACTCCAGACACCAATTTCAAAAATAGCTGTTTTATTTTTTATACAAAAATAACTCCCCTGTTCATTTATAAAATCCCAGGGGAGCTACAGCTGAAAGTTCATTCAAAAGTCTTTTTAAAGAATCTATAAACTCAAATATCTTTTTAAAATCCAGCTTTATATTCATCCCTATCAAGTTCAAATTGTAAATATACTTCGAACCTTTTGATATGTTTATTAAGCTATCATCCAATTGTTGATTTGTTATTTTGGATACTTCTCGATTTATTATACCTATGCCTCCAACCAATATTGATATGCATAAAATGACTCCCAAAATAAAATTTCTTCTCTTTCGTTTTCGTTCTTTATTCCTTTCTAGCCTTCCCATATCTGCACCTCCAAAAATAGAATATGCAGTTATAGGCATTTTATTCTGACTTAACTGTATCTGCTATCGCTTTAGCTAAATATTTGGTGCTTTCAATTGCTTCTTCAAGAGTTGTTTCAGTGCTCCCTATTTCCAACAAAAGTGCATTTTGTGATATATGTTGATTGTATCTATAGGTCTTTACTAGCACCTTGCTGCACAAACCCGGATAAATTTTATTAAGCTTATCTTTTAGCAATAGTGCAAAAGCATAATTCTCCTTCCAGTTTGGATGGCTCAATCCTGCCTTATCACTTCCTACTACAATCATTATTTTTGCTGCTTTTTTACCCGATATATTGATACAATCTATTTCACTATCATTTGGCTTGTTTTTATAAGCGTTCCTATGGATGTCAAAAAAAATCTTTAACTGTTTGTACTTTTCCCTTTGTTTTTCTATCGTCTTTAATGATCTATTATAAGAATAATTGTAAACAGGATAATCGTGAATATCCGTTGCATGCACAACATCAATATTATAATCATTCTCTAAATGGAGAGCTAATTCTCTTCCTACCCGTGTCACATTATAAACTTGATCAGTAGTCCTAAATGGATCGGTTTCTTTATATTTGTTTTGTGAGGTAGATCTATAAGCTTCTGTAGTATGAGTATGATATATAAGTATTTCAGGTCCTTCTCCATCTAATTTCAAATCTGGCAATTCCTTTCTAGTATTGTCTATGTTATAATCGTTTTGTTCGTTTTTGTTTTTAAAAATTATTTCCCCTTCACTATCCACCTCATAAATATCCTGTGCTTCACCTTCTTTTTCATCCACTAAAGGTACATCTCTCTTCATATCCTCTCCTCGGTTTATATTTCCTGTTGCAACTGTTTGCTCATCATAAGTTAAAAATGGCATCTGAATGGACAACAAGGTTTTAGGATCTTTTAAATTCAAACTAAATGTGCGTCTAAAGTCTTTAGAATTTTTATCGTTAATTTCAGCTTTGTTTTCCCTATTTTCTGTATCAATATAGAACAATGGAATAGCTTTCTTTAATACGCTTTTCAGCGTCCATGACTTCTCTATTGTATCGTTTCCCTGATCAGATTTTTCATTAAAAACTTCAACTACCTGATTTCTATTTATAAAAAGTCTCATGGATAAAAATAATATTATCACAACTAATAATATTATTATTGTATAATATGCTATCTTAGTTACAGATATAGTTCTGTTCTTCACCCGAACAAACACCTCTCATTGATTGGAACAATTTTTATCCTTCTATAATAGATATTCCTTCCATAAAAAATTTATGAGTAGATTGTTATCTACTCATAAATTAATATAAGTATTTATTTCTTCTAAACTCATACCTTGGTGGACACTCATATTTATCCCATCTGCTATTATCTTTGATACATCGTCTATTAGTGCGTCAATCTCCTTAGGTGTCACCATCAAATTGCCTATATAAGGGGTTAAAACCTCGTTTATCAATGATGTCTTATCATTTTCATTCATTTTATCTAAAATTTTAAAAAAACTACTATCAGGTGATGTATTATTCTTTAATGCTTTCACCAACAAAGTTATAGTATCATTAACAATAGTAGCAGCATTAACCACAGTAGGCACTCCAATTCCAATTACAGGTACTTTCAATGTTTCTTCTGTGAGAGCCATTCTCCTATTACCTACCCCCGAACCTGGATTTATTCCTGAATCAGATATTTGAATAGTGGTATTGAGCCTTTCGGTCTTTCTAGATGCCAACGCATCTATTGCAACTACGACAGTAGGGCCTACTTTTTCTACAATACCTTTTATTATTTCGCCTGTCTCAATGCCAGTAATCCCCAATACTCCTGGAGCCATTCCACAAACAGGCTTTAATCTCTCATCCAACTTATCCGGAATTAATTCAAGCATATGTCTTGTGATTAATAGATTTGAAACTACCTTGGGGCCTAGAGCATCTGGTGTTATATTCCAGTTTCCCAGCCCTACTACCAACACCTTTGCTTTATTTTCCTTTAACTTATCCAGTTTAGAAAGTTGTTGAGCTAGAACATGACTAACTTCTTTTTCCAACTCTTTATCCCTATCTCTGAGCTTTGGCACCTCTATAGTTATATAAGTGCCTATAGGTTTGTTGATAATCTGCTCTCCCCTATAATCCAACACTTTAACATTAGTTATATTTATATCCTGTAGTTTTTCGACTTTAACCTCTACGCCAGGTATCTCTTGTTTTTTATCCTCCTGATATATCTCCCTTGCCTCGATAGCTAAATCTGTCCTAATATTGCTCATCCGAATTTCCTCCGTGTTTATTTATTTGCTATATTTTATATTTGCCTTTTGCTTGTGCAATTATTCGAGTCTAGGGCTTTTTATAAAAAATCTTGCAATAATTATCCATTCATGTTAAAATGATTTTTGTTAAGTAGCTCTTAAGGAGGTGAAGTAATGCCTAATATAAAGTCAGCTAAAAAAAGGGTTAAAATCATTGAAACTAAAACATTGAGAAATAAATCCGTTAAATCAGCGATGAAGACTCATATAAGAAAATTTGAGTCAGCCATTCAGGAAGGCGATAAAGAAAAATCGAAATCTTTGCTGGATATAACTCAAAAAGAAATAGATAAAGCTGCAGCCAAAGGAATAATCCATAAAAATACAGCTGCAAGGAAGAAATCTCTGCTTACAAAAAGTTATAATAAATTGGTATACAACGATTAAAGATATTCATAGCAAGAATAAACGTACATTAAAAAAATATGTACGTTTTTAATTTATGTTTATTCTTGCTATTTCTTTACACCAATATATTCCAATATCATGCACAACCTTCAAAAACTAATAGTTCAACAGCCAGCTTTTCATCAAATTGGCCTGTTTTTATCATATAATCAGCTTGAAGACATAATTTCATAAGTTTCTCCAAATCAGAAATACGAAAATTTTTGCATTGGTTGATACATTTTTTTGTTACAAATTCAGGTAGTCTCAGCTTTTTGCTTATCTGTTTAAATGAGTATCCTTTTTCTGTCATAAGCTTTATATTCACCAACAATCTAAATTGTCGCGTTATCATGGACAGTATTCTAAGAACAGGTTCATTGTTTGTAATAAGTTCATCCATAGCTTTCATTGCCTTAAAATAATCTTTTTCGCCAATTCCATCCACAAGGACAAATATATTATTTTGTATATAATCACTAACAATTGCATTAACTTGACTTACAGTTATTACTTTCATAGTACCGGAATAATCTATTATTTTGTCCAATTCGTTTTTTATTTCAATCAAACGATTGGAACAATTGGTTATAAAAGTATTCAATGCATCGTCGCTAAACTTCTTTTTTCTATCGCTTAAATATTTTTTTATCCATTTCTTTAATTGAAAAAAATTTAAAGTATTGAATTCTACTGAGGTACCGTTTTTGTCTATATATCTGAACAACTTTTTCCTCTTGTCTATTTTTCCATTCACACAAAAAACCATACAGGTACTTGATGATAGCTCTTTTAAATACTCCAACAACTTTTCAACTTGGTTTGTATCTTTATCAGAAAAACTGGTGGCATCAAAATCATTTATTAACACCATTCTATAGTCATTCATAAACGGAATAGTATCACAGCTATTTTTAATGTCATCAAAAGTCGCCTTATTGCCCTCTATTACTTGATAATTTAAAACTTCATATTCTGGTGGTATTATTTGCTTTTTTAATAGGTTTATAGCATATTGTTTGAGATAATCTTCTTCCCCATAAAAAAGATAAATATTATCTATGGTACCACTATTTATATTTTTAAATAAAGCGTTGAAATCCACTCAGCATTACCTTCCTATCATAAAATATATGTGTTTCGAATCATTATTTGACAACAGTATCAATAAAATACTCTTTTCCATCACTCTTTACTATTACAGCACCCTTTTGTTCAGTTGTATAGACTTCAGTATTATATCTAGCAAATCTATTGATCACCATAGGATCAGGTTGACCAAAATTGTTCCTGCCTACCTGAATTATAGCAACATCAGGATTTACCCATTTTAAAAAATCATCTGTACTGGATGTACTGCTGCCATGGTGGGGAACCTTTAATATATCCACATCCAATTGTCTTGAATATTTATCAGCAATATATGTCTCTGCTTGCTCTTCTATATCTCCGGTAAACAAAAAGTTCATATTATCATATTCCATCTTTAAAACCATGGAATTATTATTTTCATCCCATCCGATATTCTCCATTATATCTTTTTGTGGATGCAAAACATGAAAAACAACTTCATCTATTTTAATTATATCACCTGATTCAAGCTTATAAATGGGAATACTTTTATATTTAGCTATCTGCATTATATCATCAAAAACATCGTTTCTGAAAACATCCGTACCTATAAATACACTTTTTATTTTTATATTTTCAATAAGTGCTTTTAATCCTTTTATATGATCATCATGTGCATGGCTTATAAAAACAGCATCAATGCTATTTACTCCATTCTTTAGAAGGTAAGGCAAAACAATATCTTGTCCTGTATCAAAATCATCACCGTAAATATTACCACCTGAATCAATAAGTACGTTATAGCCGCTCTTGCTGATGTGTATACAATCACCTTGACCAACATCTACAAAAACAACTTTTAACAATCCATCATCTATTAACATCCCTAAAGGCAAAATCAAGGATATTGTAATTATGACAACAGTTATCTTTTTCAATAATTCTAGACTGATATACTTTAACTGGTCTACACTGATAACCAGCAACAACAACAAATAATATATAACTATGATCATTGTGGGAGGACTTACAGCTCTTATAGATGAAAAAGGGATTCGTCCTAAATAATAAACCGCTCTCTCTATAATAACCAACAACAAATTCACTATTCTAAATATATAATAGGATAAATAAAGGCTTATGAAACTTGCTAAACCACCTATAAATCCTAATATAACTGACACTCCTATCAAAGGGGTTAAGAAAATATTTGAAATAAAAGATATTAATGAAAACTTATTAAAATGGAACATCAATAAAGGCATTATTCCTAATTGAGCTGATAGAGTGATGAGAAAAAGGTCTATTGTCTTTCCTGAAATATTATCGCCCCTTATTTTATCTTTCATTGTAGGGTATAAAATAACAATAGATGTTGTAGTTAAGAATGAAAATTGAAAACCTAGATTAAACAACATAAAAGGATTCAATATTAAAATGACCAATGCTGCAATGGATATATTGGTTAAAGAATCAGAGTTCCTATTTATGTTTTTACCCATCAATACTAAACAAAACATGATTGTTGCTCTGATCACCGATGGAGTAGCACCACACATCAGACAATATATAACCAATATAAAACTTGTTAAAAAAAAAGCCCACCATTTTTTTATCTTTAATACTTTTAAAATATAAATTAAGCCGGCAGCTATAAAACCTACGTGAAGGCCAGATACTGCCAGCACATGTGCTATCCCTGTATCTGTGAACCCTTCTTTTGTTTGCTTGTCCATCTCCGACTTATCTCCAAACAACATCCCTTTTAGCATAGAACTTTGAGATGGCTTTAAATAGTCATCAATAGCATTAATCAATACATTTTTAAACAAAAACACAAATCTTTCAAATTTATTTAAATCTGTTTTACCTAGGTATTCTATTTGATGCCAATTAGATGACATCATATAATAAATACCCTTTTGCTTTAAGTAGGCTTTATAGTCAAAACAGCCGGGATTTCTCCTTCCAGGCGGTTGATATATTTTCCCCTGTACTGCTATCTTATCTCCATAGTTTAAAGCCAAATGATGTTGATCGCTGTAATGGCTATATATATTTAATAAAATATTGCTATTTATTTTTTGCTTCCGATTATTTACTTTTACATATTGAGGCTTTAATGTCAAAACTGTCTTTTCCTTCTGGTAATTAGGCTGTTCCACAATATTACCATATACCACAGCCGCTAAATCAGGCTGAAATATGATATCAATTTTATCATTCTCTTTATAAATATATGAAGTCATGCCTGACAAGATTATTATTACGGATAGTAATATAGAATAATTTTTGTTGTACGTAAAATATAAAATTAAAAATATTGTTATAGCTACTACCAGCATCGATACAAGGATGGAAATGTTAATATCAATTTTACTTCCCAATATAATGCCACTCATAAAAAAGAGACATATATACAAAAAAGGTCTTCTCAATATCAGCACTCCCGTTTATATGAATTGATGAAACGAAAAAATTTACTCTAAAATTTTGTCCATTCATCAAGTTATTTTAACTGAATATTTATGAATAGTTCATTAACCTATATATACAAGTTCCTGTTCGGTGATTTTTCCAACAATCATTTAAAACCTTTCGTTCTCAGCAATGCTGCAATTACTGCTGTAATGGGTATTGTCATAACCAATCCAATACTCCCTGCTAATGCCCTGACTACTTCAGTAGCTATAAGATCCATATTTATTATCCTGTCAAAGGGATTATTATATGCCATAAAAAGCAACATCATAGGTATCGCACTTCCTGCATATGCAAGAATAAGAGTATTAGACATGGTTCCCATTACATCTCTTCCTATATTCATACCTGATCTGATCAATTGTGCTAAATCTAAGTCGGGATTGACAGAACCAATCTCATAAATGGAAGAGGATATTGACATAGCTACATCCATTACAGCACCCAGCGAACCAATTATTATACCGGAAAACAGCAGCCCCTCCAGGTCAAAATCCACATTTTGAGGAATAAAGCTAAGCATCTGGGCTTCCTCCATGCTAAAACCAGTTAATCGTGCTGCATTACCAATAAAATAAGCAATAATTCCGGCTATACATACTCCTATTACAGTACCAACTATTGCAGCAATAGATTTTTCATTTATACCTCCTACTGTCAGCATTACAATAACTGTGATAATTATAGAAGTAATTATAGTGACTAGAACAGGACTGTACCCTGATAACATGAGAGGCAAAAGCACCTTATATATAATAGCTATAGTTAGACCTAAGGTTAAAAGAGTCTTTATCCCTTTTAATCCACCAACCAGCAAAATTACAACAACAAAAAGTAATAAAATATACTTCAAATATTTTATCCTCATATAATCTGCTATATGGGCATTAGCTATTTCATCATCCTTCAACTCAAGTAACAGCAATACTTCATCGTTTTGTTCTACTTTAATGTCTATTCCTGGATTTCCTGATAACATATTTTCTATATCAACAACCTTGTCTTTAAATCTTCCGTTTAATATTTTAGCCTTTACTAGCTGCTTACCAGTAAAAAAACCGTCTATATGCTGATTATTATCCTCTAGATGATCATCCTCCAGCCACTCATCCACTGATTTTTGTTCAGTATCCCCTTCAACTCCTTCTTTAAAATCAACTTCATGTACCTGGAGTATCTTACCCCTAAAATATTGGGTTTCAGATTGTCCATCATCAAAAGCTTTCACTATATTCGGAGCTATAATAATAAAAATGATTAATGCACAAAGAATCTTTAACCTTTTTTGCATTTCTTAATTCTCCTTTTTATATTCTGAAAGATAGTTGAATTCGTTGATATTTTACCATTTTTTATTATAACAAGTCAATTTATTGTGCTTTTTATATCTATACGCACAATAAATCATCCTCTTTTGCTGCCTGTGTTTTCTATCCGAATATTTATAAACAATTTATTTATCTTCTATACAAGTTTCTGTCAAGTGGTTTAATCCAAATTTTATTGAAAATACCACATGTGTCCGTGCTGGTACTTCTTTATTTGAATATGTATAACAATGCTGATAAAATAAATGTTAAATAAAGTAAAAATATAATTGATAAAAGGAGGAATTACATTGAAAGTAACAGTAATTGGCCATTATGGCCCCTTTCCCAAACAAAATGGAGCTTGTTCTGGTTACTTAGTGGAATACAATAACTGCAAAATACTGCTGGATTGTGGTAGTGGTGTAATGAGCAGAGTTCAAAATCTATGTGATATAAAACAGATAGATGCAATCGTTTTGACACATCTGCACAGCGATCACATATCCGACATATTGGTATTAAGGTATGTGCTAGATATATTGATACAAAAAGGTGAAATAGATAAACCTATACCTTTATATGCTCCTTCGCAGCCAAAAACTGAATATGATATGTTGAATTATAAAGATGTGTTTCAACTACATGATATTTATCCTGATCTAAATGTAAATATAAAAGGATTAAAGTTGTCTTTCGAAGAAATGACCCATCCTTATAAATGCTATGCAATAAAAATTCAAAACTCTGACTCCACGCTGGTGTATACCGGAGATACATCATATAATAAAAAGATAATAAATTTTGCTAACAGAGCAAATTTATTCATTTGCGATGCAGCATTTTTGGATGCTCCTGAAAATGGAGACATCCCCCACATGACTGTAAGGCAGGCATCCGAAATAGCTACTCAAGCAAAGGTAGAAAAGCTGCTATTGACTCATTTTTGGTATCAAGATGATGTGCTTGAGCACCTCAGAATGGCTAGGCAATCATTTGAAAATACTGAAGTCGCCGAAGAAATGAAAACATATATAATATAAAAAGAGGTAAGTTAGCTTACCTCTTTTCCTCTTCTTTTATCAGTTTTGCATTTCTAGCTATTGGCTGATCTATGGCTATATGACCTGCTAAAGTTTCTCTTGCCTTATCATCCACCAATATTTGAACTTTATCGATAGAATCAAATTGTGTAAGAGTATTAACTATAGAATATATTGTCATTGCTTCTCCAGCAGACCCGCCTTTGTGATTATCGATTATTTCATTGGAAAAATTTACATAGCATATTTCATCCTTTATAGATATTGACAACAATTGAGTCCCTTCTGGTATTGTAGGGAACAGCTTTTCATTTTTAGGTCCATTTATCAATTCCTGAATAGCTCTTCTGGCAACACTCTTAATGCCCATTTCTATAGCTCTATATTCCGGTATCAAGTTTTCAGCATTTTGTTCAGCAAAGTATAAGTTTATACGTTTGCCTATTCTTGATTCTATCCTTTCTATAGGTTTATCCAGTAAAAAATGTCCTCCAATAGTATTTATCCCATAGTTACCTTTTTTCTTATGTTTTATATTTATTTTTACATTTTTGATATGTGGAAGCTCTGTCAATGTATTTGCTATTGAGCTTATTACTGCTTCTTCATTCGCACTGCCACCATTGAAATTGCTGCTCATCTCTTCAGAAAAAGTAACTACAGCAGTACCCTTTGAGATATTAAAATCTAATAATTGTGTCCCTTCGGGTATAGTCCTTACAAGCCCTTGTTTTTGTGGCCCTTTGATAAGCTCATTTATCACTGCTTTTTCAAGAGAGTTATCTATTATTTCTATCTCCCTTATTTCAGGAATAACAAATTCTGAGTATTTATCTTTAAAA
Organism: Clostridia bacterium; assembly: GCA_028698525.1. Taxonomy (NCBI): domain Bacteria; kingdom Bacillati; phylum Bacillota; class Clostridia; species Clostridia bacterium. The sequence goes on along the minus strand of JAQVDB010000003.1, from coordinate 21,628 downwards.
TACAATATAATCTTTTTAAAACAAACTTTTTCTTCTTTTGATATTTTAGCATTAGCTTTTTCTTGTTTTAATACTTTCTCAATGTCTGTATCAAACTTTTCCAAGAACCCATACGGCTCATCGTTTAAATCCTTCAATTCTTCTCCTTCTATAAGTATTTTTACATACTTTACATTCTGTAGTTCAGCCAAAGTATTTACTATAGATATAGTTCGAATAATTTCAATATTGTTATTATCATCAGCAGTTTTGGCAAATTCTTTTGAAAGATTTACTTCTACTATGTCTTCATATTTTTTTACGTTTAACAATTTTATTTTACTATTAAAAACATTATTAAACTTTTCTTTGTCATATGGTCCTTTTAACAACTCATCTACAGCAGCTTGATATATATCATCATTATTTACCAATTTCACATTTCTTACTTCTGTAATCATCTTTGAATTCTGTTTGTCAGGAAAATATAAAACAAGACTCGCTTCAGTCTCTTCATTACCACCTGATTCATCTGTAACAGAGGAACTATCATATTCCTGATCTGCTTTTTTGTCTTTAGTTAAATTTGGTGCACAACCAATTACACATGTCGTAATAAAATAAACAATGATTAAAAATATAATTATCCTTTTCATTTTAAACTCCCCTCGTTACCAGTTTTCAGGAGGAAAAAGCCACTTAACCTTCCATATATCATCAACTTTTACTACAGAAATCAATTGTTCTTCCCTATGAATATCGGTATCATCGTTGAATTTTATTTCATAGTCAACCGATACCAAAGCCTTGTCCCCAGTATTCAAAATCTCATAATCATTAACTTCATACTTTACAAGAACTGCATCCTTTTTATTAGCATTTACTACAAATTGCTCATAGGTAATGATATCATTCTCATCAATATTTGTATAGACATATTTATATGCTTGCTCCCAGTTTTTAGCTGCAATTTCCTTGAAATATTCTTCTACAAGTTTTTGGGGATTTAATATATAATCTTTGTCTCTAGACAGCTTATTCTCTAAATTAAAATCAGTTATATCGCTTTTTATGACATCACCATTGACCAAGAAATTTACTCTTTCTACCCCTTCTGTTTCAGTTAGAGAATTTACTATTGAGTAAATAGCTAATTCATTTTTTCTTTTTAATTCTTCTTTATCTACTTTTTCTTCCTGTCCTTCTTGTGCCAGCTTCCCGGTAAGCATATCCATGAAAGTTTGATTAAAATCAACAAAAGCAACTCCGTCTATTTCAGCTGTAGACAGTACTTTTACCTCTTCATCAAACAATTTTTTCTTTTCAGGTTGATATGGTCCTTTCAACAATTGCCCAACAATCTGCTCCAGTACATCATCATCTTTTTTTATAACCCTTTGTTCAGGAACCAAATAATTAAAAGAATCATCAGCAAAATACAATGTAACCTCTATCTCATCTTCGGATAGTTCAGGACTGATGGGTATATTGTTGCTGTGATCATTTTCATCATCTGCTTGTAGGTCTTTTTTGTGTTTTGGTGTACAGCCATAAGTAATCATGAGTATAATTACCAAAACAAAAACAATAATTTTTTTCATATTTTTCACCTGATTGATGCCCTCCCTATTTCACCGACAATAAGAGTATAATATATTAATCTTACAAAACAGTTTATTTTTTGTTAACTATTTATTAATGAAACCCTTATACTTGGCCATTTTTTGGTAATTTAACAGTAAATGTTGTCCCTTTACCCGGTTCACTTTCCACAAAAATTTCTCCTTGATGAAGCCTTACTATTCTACTAACTATCGATAAACCTAATCCTGTGCCACCTGTTCCCCGGGCTCTAGCTTTATCTACCCGATAAAATCTTTCAAATATTAACTTTTTATCTTCTTCCGGAATACCAATCCCGGTATCAGATATCATAAAAATCACATAATCATTATCAGATGTCAACCTTATATTTACTTCCCCGTCATCTGGAGTATATTTTATAGCATTATCAACTAGATTTAAAGAAACCTGCTGAATTTTCAATTTATCTACATCAATGGTGCCTTTATAGTCACTGAGAAAGCTGATTTCAATATTTTTTTTCCGAGCTATCGGTTGTAATCTCTTTATAGTATAAGATAAAACATCTTCAATATTTACCTGTGTCTTCTTTAGTTCCATATCTTTCTTATCTATCTGTACAAGTACTAATAGGTCATTGATTATTGCAGTTAACCTATCTATCTCAGAATTAACATCTTTTAAAAACTCTTTAAAAATTTCTATGTCTCCGCCAGGCTGATGTATTAGGGATTCAACCAATACCTTCATAGAACTTAAAGGTGTCTTTAATTCATGGGAGGCATTTGCAACGAATTCTTCTCTTGCCTTATCTAAATTTTCTAACCTTTCACTCATGCTATTGAACGCATTTCCCAGTTCAGCTAATTCATTATTCCCCTTAATCTCAACTCTCTGATTGAGATGACCCTGTCCCATATTTCTTATAACTTCTGTTATTTTATTTAGAGGATCTGTAATATAACCTGAAATATAAAGGCTGAAGACTGCCACTAGAATACTTATCACTAAAGAATATATATTTAACCGCCACTTTATCATGCCTAATGAGTCATAAAACTGCTGTATTGAGGTGGACAAAAAAGTAACCCCTATTATCTCCGATCTATAATATATCGGCGCAGCAGAATACATCACCCATTGATGAGAGTTTTCTCCATTTTTAATTACAGGGATATAATGCTTTTGAGCAGTATTAGCTCCATTCAATGCATATAGTATCTCTTCATGCTCTAATTTCCTGTTAGCTAATTCTATTTGGTTAAAAGCATCGGATATGACAACTCCCCTGTTGTCAAGAATCAAAATCCTGCCATCTATTTCACCAGAAAAATCCTTTACCAAATTATTTATATAAGCAATCTCATCATTATAAAGGTACTCAGACACCACAACTGATATCATATTAGAATTTTTTTTTAATTCATTTTTTGTATCATCTATAAAATCCTTCTCTAATACAAAATTAGTTACATAGTTTATAACATAAAATGATATTATTATTATCAAAAAATATGACATTACAATCTTGAATCTAAGACTTGATGTAACCCTACTTCTTATCTGCAAAATAATACCCCACTCCCCACTTAGTGAAAATATACTCAGGTTGACTTGGATTCTTTTCTATCTTTTCTCTCAACCTTCTTATATGGACATCTACTGTTCTTAAATCACCTAAATAATCATATTGCCATATTATCTCCAATAATTTTTCTCTGCTAAATACTTTACCTGGATTAGATGCAAATAATTTTAACAGATCAAACTCTTTTGCAGTCAGATTAATTTCCTTTCCATCAATAGTCAAACTTCTATTGGAAATATTAATTTTCATGTTCTCTACTTCGATTATTTGGTTTTCATCCTTTTTAGTTAGAGAATTAAACCTTCTCAAAATAGCTTTTATACGTGCCTTAAGTTCAAGTATGTTAAATGGCTTTGTAAGATAATCATCTGCCCCATATTCAAGTCCTAGTATTTTATCCATATCATCACCTTTTGCAGTGAGCATTATTATAGGGATACTCACTTTTTCTCTAACCTTTTGACATACCTCCAATCCGTTCATTTTAGGCAACATCACATCCAGTATAATCAAATTATACTCATTGTTAAGTATTTTCTCCACAGCTTCTTCCCCGTCATATGCCACATCAGTTTTATAACCATCTTGTTCCAGGCTGAACTTTAGACCCTTTACTAGCATCGGTTCATCATCTACTATCAATATTTTAACGCTCATTTATATCACCTCATGATAAGTTATTGTTTTTGTACTTATAATCGATTTTAATATTCATAAATAAAACCTCAAATACATGTCCTTATTTGATTATATATTATCCTGCTTGATATTGTAAACTCGAATATATCAATCAACACATATATAATCTTTTATATTTTCAAATGTTCTTTCTCCTATATTGGTTACATTAGTAATCTCTTTTATGTCCTTAAATGGACCATTTTCTTCACGATATTTTATTATAGCTTCCGCTTTAACCGGTCCTATGCCTGGCAACGTTTCCAGTTGACCTTTATCTGCAGTGTTTATATTTATGCCGCTATCAGTATTATTCTCATCATTTTCCTGAAAATATTCTTCTTTAGGGTATTCCCCTACTTCCGGCACATAGATTTTGTCTTCATCCTTAACCTTTTTTGCAAGGTTTATATAATGCCTATCCGCACTTTCTTTGAGTCCGCCTGCCTTTTTTACTGCATCCTCAATCCTATCCCCCAGCTTGAGTTCTACAACTCCTGGATTTTCTACAGCTCCAGTTATGTATACCTTTATCAATTGGTCCTCTGGACTTTGTTCTTTTGTTTGGTGTTCAACCCATTGTTCATACTGGTCATCCGAATACTCTGTATCATTCTCTAAATCATTATCTAAAGAAACCCTTTCTCGCTCAAGGCCGATATCCGGCTCTTTAAAAACTTTAGATGCAAACAAAATGATTATTATAATTGTTAATATTATTATAATTATCTGTTCTTTTTTTGAAAAAATATTCATAATGGATGCACCCCCTTACAATATATTCGATATTTATCCTTTTTACCCTCCTTTTAAGCGTTGATTTTTAATGTTTAGATATACAACGATGATAAAATTTTTGTTATACTATAGAAGTGAGATTTTTAATATTATCACTGGAGGGGCCTCTATGAATAAAAAAATATTAATTGCAATTATCATCTTTTTAATTTGTTTTTTTAATCCTATAAAAATTTCTTTTGCCCAAGATTTACAAATAACTGCTGATAAAGTCATTTTGATGGAAGCAGAAACCGGCAAAATTTTATATAAAAAAAATGCTTATATTAAATCATATCCTGCAAGCACTACTAAAATATTAACAGCTATTCTAGCCCTGGAAAACTCAGGGAAAAATGAGATTGTTGTTCCCAACGATGATGTCTTAAATATTAACAACGGTAGCAGCAGGATATATCTTAACCCTGGAGAAAAAATGTCAGTAGAACAATTGCTATATGCATTGATGTTGCCTTCCGGCAATGATGCTGCCATAGCACTCGCTGATCATGTATCTGAATCAATTGAAAGCTTTGTTACTTTAATGAATTATAAATCAAAAGAGCTTGGTGCAAACAACACGCATTTTGTTAATCCTCATGGTTTTCATGACCCCGATCATTATACCACTGCCTATGATATGGCAATAATAGCTCGATATGCTTTGAAAAATCATGACTTCAGAAAAATAATAAGTACATATAAATATGTACTGCCGCCTACCAATAAGTTTGACCAAGAACGCAGATGGATAAACACAAATAAGCTTATAAATCCTGAAAGCAAAGAATACTACCCTAAATCTACCGGGATTAAAACAGGCTACACTAGTGTAGCCAAAAACTGTTTAGTAGCATCTGCAAGTAATGATAATATGGAATTAATAGCAGTTATATTAGGCTGTGAGAAAGATATGTTTTCTCAAGCTAGGGCATTGTTTGAGTATGGATTTGAACACTACAAGAAACTAAATATAGTCAATAAAAACAAAATAATTGAAACGGTAGAAGTATATGGTAGTGAATCAAAGACTGTAGACATAGCTACAGAGGAAGATATTATTGATGTTTTTCCTAAAGAAAACAGTGATTCTATATACCATGTTGTAGATATAAAAGATGATATCACAGCTCCAATTAAAAAGGGAGAAATACTGGGCAGAGTGACTTATCATATAGGAAACGAAAACCGAACAGTAAACCTCATTGCCTTAAATGATGTTGAAAAGAAAAATTTAATAAATATAGTTAAACCCAAAAAAGAATTATCAATCCCGGCATGGGTACTGATAATTCTAATATTAATATACATACCTTTACGAATTTATATAGCAATAAGGAGGAAAATAAGAAAAGCGAGAAAAATTAGAAGATTTTAAAGCACCTCACTTGCTTTAAAGCAAGTGAGGTGCTTTATCTACTTCACTACAATATTTACCAGCTTTTTAGGAACTACTATTGTTTTAACTACATCTTTTCCACTTAAGATAGTTTTTATCTTATCGCTTTGCTTTGCGATATTTTCCATGGACTCTTTGTCCACATCAGCAGGCATTTTAACCCTATCTTTTACTTTTCCGTTTACTTGTATAACAATTTCTATTTCTTCCTTTACCAAAGCTGCCTCATCATATTCAGGCCATTCCATCTGATGTACGCTGGTCTGTTTCCCTAAATTATGCCAAAGCTCCTCGGCTATATGAGGCGTAAAAGGAGATAAAAGTAATAATAACTTTTCTGCCGCTTCACTTAAAACATCTCTATTTACATCTTCTATATTTTCTTTATAATGATAAATTGAATTTACCAACTCCATAATCGCACTTATGGCAGTATTGAAATTAAACCGTTTATCAATATCCTCAGTCACTTTTTTTATAGCACTATGGGTTGCATATCTTAATCTTTTATCTTCTTTATCCAATTTGTTTTGATCAATATTATATTCAACGAATACATCCTTTATTTCAGTGACCAGCCTCCATACCCTGTTTAAAAACCTATAACAACCTTCTACTCCTTTATCGCTCCATTCTAGATCCCTCTCGGGGGGAGAAGCAAACAGAATAAACATTCTCGCAGTATCTGCACCATATTCATCCATAATTTCTTTAGGACTTACAACATTTCCCTTGGATTTTGACATCTTAGCACCTTCCTTGAGCACCATCCCCTGTGTCAAAAGGTTTGCAAATGGCTCATCAACACTGCTGATATCTAAATCATACAACACTTTGGCAAAAAATCTTGAATAAAGCAAATGCAATATAGCATGTTCCACTCCACCAACATACTGGTCTACCGGCATCCAATATTTTGCTTTATTGAAATCAAATACCTTCTTATCATTTTTAGCATCAGCATACCTGAAGAAATACCAAGATGAACACACAAATGTATCCAAGGTATCTTCTTCCCTTTTAGCACTAGAGCCACATACAGGACAAGTAGTATTAATAAATTCACTGCATTCTGAAAGTGGTGATTTACCTTTCCCTGTAAATTTTATATCTATAGGTAGCTCTACAGGTAATTGGTCTTCAGGTACAGGGACTATGCCACATTTATCACAATATATAATAGGTATTGGAACACCCCAATATCTCTGCCTGGATACTAACCAGTCTCTTAATTTATAATTGGTTTTTTGTCTTCCACTTTTGTTTTGTTCTAAAAATTTAATTATTTCTTTAATTGCGGTATTGTTATCTAAACCGTTAAATTTTCCTGAGTTTATCAATATTCCTTCAGCTTCAAAAGCATGCTCTAAATTATCTAAGTCAATATTATCTTCTTTTGGCTGTATCACAGGTACTATAGGTAAATTATATTTCTTTGCAAACTCAAAGTCTCTCTGGTCATGAGCAGGTACTCCCATTACAGCTCCTGTACCATAATCCATCAATACATAATTAGCAAGATATAAAGGTACTTTTTCTCCATTTAAAGGATTAATTACGTATCTGCCTGAAAAAACACCTATTTTTTCAGCATCATCTGAAGTTCTTGCTATGCTATTCATGGATGAAACTTTTTCTATAAACTCTTGCATCTCTTCTCTACGATCATTATTTTTCATCAACTCCGGCACAATGGGATGTTCTGGCGATAGCACCATATATGAAACACCGAATATAGTATCAGGCCTGGTTGTATAAACGCTTAAGTAATCATCCATTCCATCAATTTTAAAATCAATTTCTGCACCCATGCTTTTGCCTATCCAGTTTTTTTGCATGATTTTGACTTTTTCCGGCCATCCGGAAAGTTTTTCTATGTCTTTGAGCAATTGTTCAGCATAATCGGTTATCTTAAAAAACCATTGTTCTAATTGTTTTTGTACTACTTCTGACCCGCATCTTTCACATCCGCCATTCACTACTTGCTCATTAGCTAAAACAGTAGCACATGATGGACACCAATTAACAGGCTGTTTTTTCTTATATGCCAGGCCTTTTTTATAAAGCTGTAAGAACAGCCACTGAGTCCACTTATAATAGTCAGGATGGCTTGTAGTTACTTCTCTGTCCCAATCATAACTAAGGCCAAGTTGTTTTAACTGGCGCCTCATAGTATCAATATTGTCACGAGTCCATTCACTTGGATGAATTTTACGTTCAATAGCTGCATTTTCTGCCGGCAATCCAAAAGAATCCCAGCCCATAGGATGAAGCACGTTAAAACCTTTCATACGTTTATATCTAGCGATAACATCTCCTATTGAATAATTCCGTACATGTCCCATATGCAATTTACCGGAAGGATACGGAAACATTTCAAGTATATAATATTTCCTTTTTCCACTGGATTGTTCAAGTGTCTTAAAGGCTTTTTCCTTTTCCCAATTTTCCTGCCATTTTTGTTCTATATCTTTAAAATTATAGCTCATCGGCCATCCTCCTTGTAGTAATATATAAAAAAAACCTCTATCCCGTTAGGGACGAGGTTCTATTCCCGTGTTACCACCCTATTTGATATCTTGAAAATATCAACTCTTAAAGCTTTTAATGGAGCTAACCATTTAGATATCTAACGAGGCGAGTTCAATAAATAAAACTACTAGTTCACACCAACCACCAGCTCTCTTTTAGTTTATATTTATCTACTGCTCCTCATCTAATAATCACATATTTTGTGCTGTATCAGCTTGGAAATATTTGGCTTTAGCATCTGCCCATAATCTCTCCAGTCCATAAAACTCTCTTTCATCCTTACGGAAAATATGAACTATCACAGACCCGTAGTCTAACAATACCCATTTGGAAAGATCTAGACCTTCTTTTCTCAAAAGTCTATAGCCCTTTAGCTGCATTTTTTCCTCTACCTCTTCCGCTAAAGCCCTTGCTTCTCTAGTGGAATTTCCATGGCATATGACAAAATAATCAGCTATAACAGTAAGTTCATGTATATCCAATGAAATAATATCTTTTGCTTTTTTATCTTTCAAAATATTTATTATATCTTGCGCTATACCATCACTTGTTGCTGGCAATATGCAACCTCCCAAATTTTTTATTTATATTTCTAATTATACCTAATATATTATTTTTGTCAATAAATCATAAATTCACGATTGTTTTTCTAACAGATAATTCCTAGCATACACTGTTCTAGGGTGTAATGGTTTCTGGTTATGTACTACATATATTATGGTATTATCAAAGGCTTTAAGCACAGCACCATTCAAGTCCCCAGAAAAAGCGATTTTTCTCAGCTGCTCAACGCCTGGATATTCCCTTGCAGGCTCGATAAAATCTGCAAGGTACGTTATCTTCATTAAAGTAGACATGTTTTCACGCCCGGTGGTGTGATAGTATATTGCATTTAATATGTCATTGTCTTTTATATCAAATTCATGTTTTGCAACCACTGCTCCAATAGGCCCATGATTTAATGCAGATAAATTCATAGTTATACTATCCAATTCGAGCTTATATTTATTTACATAATATAAGCTCTTATTTCGAGTAAAACACTTTGCGCAGTCATGTAGCAATCCAGCTATCTCAAATTTTATGGGCTGTTGCTGGCATAGTTTTGCAAGCTCAACTGCAGTATTTGCTACATTTAAAGAATGCACATATCTTTTATCATCAAGATATCCTTTTAATCTCTCTTTTATCATATCTATTTTTAACATATTTCACACCACATTATTTGTATAAATTATTCTTTTTTATATAATTTTCTACAGCTTCAGGAACCAGGTATTTTATAGGTCTATCCATATTAACTCTTTCCCTGATATCAGTAGAAGAAATCGCAAGGGAAGGAACTTCCACCGCATAAATATGCTTGCCGAATCTGGTCCATATATTTTTCAATTGTTGATCAATTTCTTTAGAATCAAAACCCGGTCTCGTTGCAGCAATAAACTGACATAGTTCCAACAACTCCTCTGCATTCTTCCATGTGAATATCTCCAACAACGCATCTGCACCTGTTATAAAAAACAATTCATTACCCTCTCCATAGATCTCTCTAAATTCCTTTATTGTATCAATGGTATATGTATAGCCTTCTTTGTTCAGTTCAATCCTAGAAACATCGAAATATTCATTTGTGACAGTTGCCAATACAGTCATCAAATACCTATGTTTATTTCTAGTTATTAATCTATTTTTCTTATGGGGGGGATTCCCTGAAGGAACAAAAATTACTTTTTTAAGATCAAATTGATGTCTAATAGCTTCTGCAGTTACTAAATGTCCATAGTGAATAGGATCAAATGTTCCTCCCATAATTCCTATTCGATTATTCTCTGATATGCTTTCCATGACCTTCTCCTTTAAATCGGATATTCATACATAATGATATAATATTCATAGTATCTTTACAACATTGAGTAAACTCAAACAAAATTCAGAAATATCTACATATCATAGATATTTTTCTCTGATTTTTTATATAGTATTATTTTACTGCCAATAATTTGTACGATTTCAGATTTCGTCTCATCACAAATAAGTCTTGCAACATCCTTTATATCCTCTTTACAATTTTCTAAAACTTTTATCTTTATTACTTCCCTCGCTTCAAGCGCATCATTTAATTGAGATATGAGATTCTTGCTGAGCCCATTCTTACCCACCTGAAATATAGAATCCATACTATTTGCAACCGAACGCAACATGCTCCTCTGCTTACTTGTTATCAACATAATCACCCTCATTCAATAAAGTCAAATTCAATATCCCCAATTCTAACAGTATCACCATCATTTATTCCAGCTTCCCTTAATGCATCAAACACACCTTTTTTAATCAACATTTTTTGAAAATAATTAAAGGAATATTCATCATCAAAATTAATGTTTCTAATCAGTCTCTCTATATACTTGCCCTTTACAAGATAAGTACCATCTCTATTTTCTATTGATATACTGTTTTCGCCATGTTCTTCAATATTCTCTATACTATAATATTTTATTTTTTGGTCATCTGAATCATCAGCTTTAGCAGTATCTAAATTGTACTGTGACAATTGATACTTTATCTCATTTATTAAATCCCTTATACCTTTCTTAGTTACTGCAGAAATAATAAAGACTTTGTATCCTTCGCTCTGTATAAATTCAGTAAATTTTATTAATTTATCATCATCTGATACAATATCCGCCTTGTTTGCAGCTACGATCTGAAGCTTCTTTCTCAAATCTCGGTCATAATATTCTAGTTCCTCATTTACCTTGATAAAATCCTCTTTAGGATCTCTACCTTCAGATCCCGAAATATCAACAACATGTACAAGAATCTTGGTTCTCTCAATATGTCTTAAGAAATCATGTCCTAAGCCTATTCCTTTATGTGCTCCCTGGATTATACCAGGTATGTCTGCTACCACAAAGCTACTTCCCTCACCGGTTTGTACAACACCTAAATTGGGCTCTAATGTAGTAAAATGATAATTAGCGATCTTGGGATTAGCAGAAGAAATACTGGATAACAAAGTTGACTTACCCACATTAGGGAATCCTATCAATCCAACATCAGCGATCAACTTAAGTTCCATCTCTATCCACATCTCTTCACCTATGGTACCTGCATGTGCAAATTTAGGGGCCTGGCGAGTAGAAGTGGCAAATCTTGCGTTTCCTTTGCCTCCCTGCCCTCCTTTACATATTACTACCTTTTCTCCACATTTAGTAAGATCAAATAGTGTTTGCCCTGAAATAGATTCTCTAATAATAGTACCAACAGGAACTTTCAATACTATGCTTTGTCCATCTTTGCCTTTTCTATTGTTCTTACCACCACTCTCTCCTCTAGGTGCTTTAAAATGTTTTTTATATCTAAAATCTATCAAAGTATTTTTAGAATCATCTGCTATTATAACAATGTCTCCTCCATTACCACCATCACCGCCATCTGGGCCTCCATTCGGAATATACTTTTCTCTCCTAAAAGATATAGCTCCATCGCCGCCATCCCCTGCTTTGACATATATCTTGGCCTTGTCTACAAACATATTCCTCAGTCACCTCCTAAAACTATTATTCACCTTAAAACACAAAAATACTGTCCTTTCGGACAGTATTTTTATGCCATTGCCTCATCGCTATAAATGCTAACCTGCTTTCTGTCTTTTCCTTTTCTTTCAAACTTAACGATTCCATCTACCTTTGCAAACAATGTATCATCACTGCCCCTACCTACATTAATTCCGGGGTGGATCTTGGTCCCTCTCTGCCTTACTATTATATTCCCTGCAAGTACAAACTGGCCATCTGTTCTTTTTAATCCTAACCTTTTTGACTCGCTATCTCTTCCGTTTCTAGAGCTACCAACTCCTTTTTTTTGAGCAAATAGCTGCAAATCAATCCTCATCACCGTACTGCACCTCCTTTTCACATATCTTTATATATCCTCTATAATCGCATTCAATACCTCTCAATCCGGTATACATAGTTTCTAAAAGTAGATTTACTTTTTGTTGAAGATTTTCATCATCCAGAGGTGGAATTATACATTTAATATATCCTGGATGAACTCTGAAGTTTGCATCTATATTCAAAACTTCAACAATTCCCAACAATATAGTCTGAGTCAACATGGATACAGCAGAACAAACAATATCTTTGCTGTATTCGTCAAAGCCGGCATGTCCTTCAGCCAAAAAACCACAATAACCTTTTGAATTGTCTTTATAGAATACTACATTTATCATAAAAATCAATTTCCTTAGAATTCAATCTTTGTTATCTTCACCTTGGTATATGGCTGTCTATGTCCTTGCTTTCTCCTATAATCTTTTTTAGGCTTATATTTAAAAACAATAATCTTCTTTCCTTTGCCGTTTTTAACTACATCAGCACATACTTTTGCATTTTTAAGATAAGGAGTTCCATACTTTAAGCCATTTTCATCTGATATTGCTAAAACCTCATCAAATTCTACAGCTTCTCCCTCATCTATCCCCAGCTTTTCTACAAATATTTCGTCCCCTTCTTTAACTCTATACTGTTTTCCGCCAGTCTTAATTATTGCATACATGTTGTGAATACACCTCCTCGTTCCCAGTCTCGCCAAAATCAGGTATCAAAAATTGATTTTAAACCCATTTTGAGCGGCTTACCTCTGTAATTCTAGCACAATGCATATTGCATGTCAACTTGTTATTATTGCTTTTGCATATGTCCTAAATACCTTTTCAATTTTTATCTTTACTCGCTTACCAACTAAGTTTCCCGCATTTTCAACATCTACTATATAACCATCGATCCTTCCTATACCATTTCTGTTTTGAGCAACATGTCTCCCTTCAATGTTCAGATAGAGTATTTCTCCTTGCTTTACCGGCATTGCAAGGGAGTTTATCGCTTTATCATCACCTATTGCTTTGATTTTTATATCTTCAATATGTAGATTATAGTTACCTTTTATATAAACTTTTCCTTTAAATTGATTTTCTAGTTGTAATAATCCCTCTCCGTTCTGACCAATAACCATAGAGGCAACATCAGGATACACTTCAATAAGAACTGCTTCAGCCCCACTATCAGCAAAAAGCTTGCTTATCTTTCGTTTTACCTTTATCACCATTGTCTCTTCAGAAAAAACTTTCCCTGTACCTTCACAATATGGGCAAGGCTTTTGCAACACAGACCTTATTCTCTGTCTTATTTTTTTTCTAGTTATTTCAACTAGTCCTAATTTTGTAATGCCTAGCACGTTAGTTTTAGTTCTGTCCTTTTCCAGACTCTGTTTTAATAATTCCAAAACCTCATTCTGATGCTGTTCAACCTCCATGTCGATAAAATCAATTATTATTATTCCTCCTATATCCCTAAGCCTCAGCTGTTTCGCTATTTCTTTTGCAGCTTGTAGATTAGTTATAAATACAGTATCTTCTAGATTTTTTGATCCCACAAATTTTCCTGTATTTACATCAATTACAGTCAAAGCTTCTGTCTGATCTATTACAAGATATCCACCACAATCCAACCAGACCTTTCTGTTTATAGCCTTCAATATCTTTGATTCAATGTTATATTCATCAAATATATGTATGTTATCTGAATATATTATCCTATCAACCAGTTCTGGTGAAGAACATCTGGCATAATCACATATGTTTTGATAGCATTCTCTATCGTTTATTACAAACTTATCTATATCATCACAAAAAATATCCCTGAATATCCTATACATCAAATTTTCATCTTGATATATAGTCGAAGGAGCTTTGGCATCCGCGATTTTCTGCTTAATATTTTCCCAAAGACTTTCCAAATACGACAGTTCTTTCTTTAGTTCTTCTTCTGTTTTATTTCTAGCTGCAGTCCTTACAATTATACCAATATCATCCCGCTTTATTTTTTCAGCTATTAGCTTTAACCGATTCCTTTCATCTTCCTCTTGTATCCTTTTAGATACCCCTGTATGATTGACTGTTGGCATCAAAACAAGATATTTACCGGGTATAGTGATATTAGTAGTAATCCTTGGCCCCTTTCTTTCTATGGGTTCTTTTACAACTTGGACTACTATTTCCTGTCCTGGTCTGAGAACATCCGTTATTGATATGTTGTCTATATTCATTTGCGAGTTTTCAAATTCAAACACTGATTTATCTGTAGCAATATCTCCTATGTATAAAAACGCATTTTTATCAAGTCCTATATCCACAAAGGCCGCCTGCATACCGGATAAAACATTTGAAACCTTTCCTTTGTATATATTACCCACTATTCTGCGATTATCATGTCTTTCTATGTAAATTTCGACCAAGTCTCCATCTTCTAATAAGGCTACTCTTGTTTGTTCAAAATTTATATCAGATACTATTTCTTTGCTCATTTAGCAACTCTCCCGCATAATTAAAGTTTATAGTCAAAAGGTGTCTCCTTTAATTCTGTTCGATTATTTATAAATAATCCCTTTCTTTGAATGTCGATAATATCCATATCCAAACTTAAATCAGTATAATCGTTCAACGCCTGTATAAATTGCTCCGGTGTAGCATTGGCTACACTACCGGTTTTCAAAAAAATTTCAAAATAATTGTTTTTATATGAAGCGCTCACAATTAAAGGTTTTAAATCAACCTTTTTCCATCCTTTTTTGGTTTTTTTATCGATAAAAACATCTTTTTTATTCAACATTTCAACTATGCATTGATTTATGTGTCCCTCTGTTTTAATTAAAGGTTCAGTTAAAGTTAATTTATATTCAGCCCCTCTAATTAAAGACATTAGAGATGGAAAATCCGCTTCCACCTCTTTAATATCTGTAACTATTATGCCATCAGGTAAACTACAATTCAGTCTGTTCATAACATCTAAAGCATGCAGTTGAGAATCTAAATATATGTCTATATATTCAGAAGTACTGCTAGTACCTACCGGCAAAGCAGATGCAAATGCAAATTTTACATGTGGATTATATCCTTTTGTAAAAGTAACAGGAAGTCTGCTTCTCCTGAAGCTTCTCTCAAAAGTCCTTACTAGGTCTAAATGAGATAAATATTTTAATTTTTCTTTTTTGGTGAATTTAGCCCATAGTCTCATCGCTCACAAACACCTTCTTTTAAGTTCTTAACCCCGCAATTAATGCATGCCTCTCTGCAATCAGGAGTTGTAATTCCCTTTAGAGCTCTTTTATGCTCTTTTATCAAAAATTGCTTTGATACTCCTGCATCTATATGATCCCAAGGCAATATTTCATCATAATTTCTCTTTCTATATACATAAAAATCAGGATCAATATGGCATTCTTCAAATGCCTGCATCCATTTTTGATAATTAAAATTGCTGTTCCAGCTATCAAATCTGCATCCTTTCTGCCATGCCCTATACAATACTTTGTTGAGCTTTCTATCCCCACGTGCAAAAACTGCTTCTAGATAAGACAGTTCAGCATCATGCCAATTATATGTTATTCTTTTGTTCTTAAATAAAGAATTCAAATATTGCTGTCTCCTATGTATTTCTGATATTGACAACTGAGGTTCCCATTGAAAGGGAGTAAATGCTTTAGGAACAAAAGTAGAGGTGCTCACAGTTATCTTTAATCTCTTTAAAGGCTTTGACATTTTTTTATATTCATCTACAACCTTTTGCGTAAGATCAAATATTGCCTCCACATCCTCATCCTGTTCAGTAGGTAACCCTAACATAAAATAAAACTTCAAGCTTGTCCATCCAAATTCAAAGGCGGTTATAGCAGAATTTATCAAATCCTTCTCATCTATTCCCTTATTTATGACATTTCTCAATCTTTGAGTCCCTGCCTCTGGTGCAAAGGTCAATCCTGTTTTCTTTACTTTTTTTATTTGTTTGATAAATTCTTTTGAAAAACTGTCCAACCTTAAAGACGGTAGTGATAAAGAAACTTTTTGTCCCTCATTTTTCTCCATCAACTTAAGGATAAGATCTTCAATTTCAGAATAATCCCCTGTACTCAATGAAGCCAACGAAATCTGTTCATACCCGGTATTTTTTATTAAATCTTGTGATAGTTCCATCAATCTAGATATAGACTTCTCCCTAACCGGCCTATATACCATCCCCGCTTGACAAAATCGGCAGCCTCTTGTACACCCCCTGAATATTTCAAGTACTATTCTATCGTGAACTATATCGGTAAACGGTACTATGACATTGTCCGGATAATAAACTTTATCCATATCAGTTATTATATTTTTTTTAATTTTCACCGGACAGCCTTCTTGCATCGGATAAAACTCTTTTATCCTACCATCCTTATAATACTCTACATTATAAAATTTAGGGACATATATACCAGGTAGTCTAGCTGCTTGTTTCAAAAAATCATCTCTGCTCTTGCCTGGTAAATGCCTCCATTCCTTATATACATCGATAATATCGTTTATTACATTTTCTGCTTCACCTACCACAAAAAAATCAATTATATCCGCCAATGGTTCGGGATTATAAACACTTGGTCCACCGGCAATTATAAAGGGATGCTCCAATTCTCTTTCTTTTGAAAATAAAGGGATATTTCCAAGATCAAGCATAGTTAATATGTTTGTATAACACATTTCATATTGCAACGTAAATCCAATCAAATCAAAATCATTTAATGCTGTCCTTGTCTCGAGGGAAAACAATGGGATATTCCTACCTCGCATTTGCTCTTCCATATCCAGCCATGGGGCAAATACCCTTTCACAAAACACATCATCTCTTTCATTCATCAAGTGGTATAAAATTTTAAGGCCCAAGTGGGACATTCCCACTTCATAAGTATCTGGAAACGCAAACGCAAAGCGAACATCTACAGTTTCTACATCTTTGATAACCATGTTATATTCATTGCCTATGTATCTAGCTGGTTTCTGGACTTTCTTTAAAACTCTGTCTATTTCTTGATACACTGCTACTCCTCCTAAAAATAAAACGTACTATCATTTTATTCTACATAAATTTTATAAATCCTTTATATATACCAATTTTCCTATTGGCACATCTATACCATATTCTATCATCCCATCGATTAAACTGGATTCATCTAAGCAGCCTAATACTTTCCCATCGTGATCTGTTAAGACTACAATATAATAATTATAGGGTTTAAAATCATCGACTATGTTTTTTGCTTTTGTGTCTTTATCCGTAATAATGTGCCTAATATTAGACTGATTCCTCCTCAAATTGCTATATTCTTGTCTTGACAAGATATTTCTTATGCTTATGTAAGGCAAAATCTTTGATTCTTTTCTAGAATTTATCAATAAAAATATCGATACAAATAAAGATAATATATTTTTCCCACCTTCAATTATTATACACAAACTAAATATAAATAATCCAACAGCGATTACTCTAGTTAAAGCTATCAGTATTTTTGTAGCCTTCTTATATCCAATAAAATAATGCAATATTCCCCGCAAAATTCTTCCGCCATCAAGGGGTAGTGCAGGAATCAGATTAAAAATCCCTAGCATTAGGTTACCGCAACTAAAAAAGTGCAATAAGCTTCCATCTATTTTTGTATTGAAGTTTAATGATCTGATCATAAAAACTATCATAAAATTTACAGCAGGCCCTGCTAAAGATATTAATATTTCTTGTTCAGGAAATAATCCCTGCATATTTTCTATTTTAGCAGTTCCACCTATAGGAAGTAACTCTATTTCAACTACTTTTAACCCATATAAAATAGCAACTATAATGTGTGAAAATTCATGTATAAAAATAATTGACAGCATTACTGCTGTCTCCTTTATAAAACCGGCAATTATTATTAATGCAAACAACAATATAGTAAAAACCCCTATCTTGAACTTTATACCATAAATATCGAACATCCTCATTATCAGCTGTAGCCTTCCCCATCTACTTAACTATCTTGTTTTCTGGTTTAATGAATTTTAACGGATCTAATCTCTGCTGATTCACTATCACTTCAAAGTGCAAATAAGAGTTTTTACCTATATTTCCTATTATATCAGATTGTTTTACTATATCACCTTTTTGTACCAAAATATTAGAACAATTGCTGTATATAGTATATGTGTCCTTTTCATGCTTTATCTTTATATAATTCTTATATTCATTATTTGTCCCTGTTTCAACCACCTCACCATCATAAACTGCAAACACCGGACTATTATCTTCTCCGGCTATATCTATTCCGTAATTCATTACATCTTTATCGTATATAGGATGTTTCGCTTTTCCAAACTTTCGTTGCAAACTACCCTCTAGCGGAGCTATAAAATATATATGAGTTCCTGAATTCACTTGTTCTTGCTCTATATCCTCTGTTGTAATCTCATCTTCCGAAGATTCAAAATCCCCCTGTTCTTCACTAAAAACTTGAGAAATTTTTTGTGTAAAATTAGGAAATACCTCATCTACAAATTTAAGTTTGCCAATGTTCTTCTCTATATCAAAAGAACTAGTGATTACACTCCTTATTCCATCCGTAACCGATTGTGTAAAAGGAGTATTTATACTCTTTATCAATAATACAATCAATACTATTACCACACATATCCCTAACTTTTTGAGCATAACGTCTCCTGTACCGCTTTCTTCATCGTCTTTTTGTATATTATAGCGGGTCCTAAGCTCTCTGCTTCTTTCGAGAATCTTTTCCTTTAATTGTTCTCTGTCCAACTTTATTTTATCCACTATACCACCTCCTGCTTAATATAATATATTTAATTGTGATTGATAATATTACTCGAACATTGGCATGATATATAGATAATCAACTTTTGAAATACCAGCACCAGTATATATAATACCTTCAGAGCTCCTCAATTTAGTGCATTATATTATATAAATACAAAAAAGGATGCGCCGCCTTTCACGCATCCTCTTATAGTATACAATCAATCCTTTTTATCAGAAGGATTCACTACCTTCCTCCAATCCAAATCTCCTCTCTCCAATGCCTTTATCATAACCTCAGCAGTTGCCATGTTAGTGGCCAGTGGTATATTGTGCACATCACATAACCGCAGTAGCGCGTTTACATCAGGTTCATGGGGTTGAGCAGTTAATGGATCCCTCATAAATATCACCACATCCATCTTATTGTATGCAATCAGCGAGCCTATTTGCTGATCTCCACCCATCGGACCAGATAAAAACCTATGAACTTTAAGCCCGGTGTTCTCTATTATCAATTTTCCCGTTGTTCCTGTAGCATACAGGTTATGATTTGTAAGAATATCTCTATATGCAATGCACAGATCAATCATTAAACTCTTTTTTTTATCATGTGCGATCAATGCTACATCCATAATATCCCCCCTATTACTGTCAAAATTTAATTACATTTCTCCTCATACCAACATTCAATACAATACCTATCGAAATCATTGAAACTAGTAAAGAACTTCCCCCATAGCTTACAAACGGAAGAGGGATACCCGTTACAGGCATAATCCCTACGTTCATACCTATATTTTCAAAAATTTGAAACATTAAGACAGATACTACACCTATGGCGATTAGCTGTCCAAATTTATCCTTTGCCAACCTTGAGATTCTAATAATCCTCATTATCATTATAAAATATAACAAAATTAACCCTATACACCCGACAAACCCAAGGGATTCACCCAATACCGAAAAAATAAAATCCGTTTGTTTTTCAGGTATAAAGTTTAACTTACTCAATGCATTGTCATTGAACAAACCTTGCCCAAACATCTGCCCGGAACCTATCGCCGTTTTTGCAAGTCTTACATTATAGCCTACGCCCAACTTATCCATTTCAGGGTATTTATAAGCCAGCAGTCTCGCCTTTTGAAATTTTCCCAACCCAAAGAAAAACATAAGAACTCCGGATACCACACCTGCTGCCGTTAGACCTGCAAGAAGCTTATATTTTATACCTCCAATATAGAGCATAAAGAAAGTTATCACCAAAAAAACAATAGAAGTACCCAAATCAGGTTGCTTCAATATCAAAATCATAGGAATACCCACATGTAATAAAACCAAAAAAAGCTCGCCAATGCTATCGATATCTTCAGTCTTTTTGGATAAAAGCTTTGCAAGAGTTATTATTATTGCAACTTTAGCAAATTCAGAAGGCTGTATCTTAATTGTCCCTATCTCTAACCACCTAGCAGCACCCTTGGTCTCATCAGCAAATAATTCTACCATGATCAATGGCACCAAATTGAGAACATATATATAATTAGCTAAATTCCCCAGCACATGGTAATCAATGCTTATAATAATTATCATAGCAATTAAACCTACTATAAACCATATAAACTGTCTTTTTATAAAATATAAATTTCCCAGTACCATCTCTCCAGTATCCGGATCTATATCTACAGCATTTGTAGCTGCCCCTATTATTACTAATCCGTACAATATAGTAATTATCATTACAATAAATAAAATCCAATCAAAATTTTTAAATAATTTTTTCTTAAACAACTATACTTCACCCCCCTCTTGCAAAACAAGGAAAATAATTAAAATTCAACTGTATTATAACATAATACAATCACTTACACTATTCATCTCCCTTGCTATCTTTAACTGTAACACAGTTTCTCCTTTGTTCAAAAAGTCTAAATTCTCTCTTTTCCTCTTCAGTCTCTGGCTCTAAATGCGGTACAGGGGTGGGACTGCCTTCATCGTCCAATGCAACAAATGTCAAATATGCCGAATTGGTATGCCTTTTCTTACCTTCTTTAAGGTCTTCAGAAAAAGCATCGACTTTTACCGCCATAGAGGTCCTACCTGTCCATACCATTTTGGCTTCTAGGATAACGACCTCACCCAGCTTTACAGGATGCTTAAATTCCAAACTATCAACAGCGACAGTGACAACAGTACTGTTTGAATGCCGGGAAGCTACGATTGCACCTGCTATGTCCAGCCAATGCATCATCCTGCCACCTAGTAAATTGCCCAGCATATTCGTATCATTTGGAATCACCATCTCTGTCATTTCAAGTTGCGATTGTGAAGGTGTCTTTATCTTATCCATATCATATTCCTTTCTTGTAAACTGATTATAAACATACCTATATTATAATTAAAATCATCATGTTTATAAAGCATAAACTGAATAAACTTTTA